>NZ_JBDOHS010000010.1:0-123117 GCF_039832105.1 Dorea sp. YH-dor226
ACGCCCCATATCTGATGATTTATGTCAATTCAGAAACCATTCTGAATAATGACCGTTTTTTCTCTCCTTATATGAGGAGAGTTATCCACATCATAGAAAAAAATCATTTAACAATTACCTATTATTCTCTTTCTGATATAATGATTATGCATAAATGAAGGAGGATTATTGTTATTATGGATAAGAGTAAGGAAAGTACAGCAGCTGTGATGGGAAGTCCTTATGAATTTGAAGGTAAGTTACCGTTAAAACAGGCAATTCCGTTAGGGCTTCAGCATGTGCTTGCGATGTTCGTCGGTAATCTTACGCCGATTCTGATTATTACTGCAGCGTGTGGGTCAGAGGACTTTGCTGCAATTCAGGTATCGTTATTACAGAATGCAATGCTGATCGCGGGAATCGTAACACTGGTACAGTTATACGCGATCGGTCCGGTCGGAGGAAAGGTTCCGATCATCATGGGTACGAGTTCCGGATTCATCGGTGTATTCCAGAGTATTGTAAATATTATGGGAGGCGGAGTCGTTGCTTATGGGGCAATCATGGGAGCCAGCCTGATCGGCGGCCTTTTTGAGACGGTTCTGGGAGCGTTTTTAAAGCCGCTTCGGAGATTCTTTCCGTCGGTTGTAACGGGTACCGTTGTACTGGCGATCGGATTGTCGCTGATCGGTGTCGGTGTCGGCTCTTTCGGAGGAGGCTCTTCTGCCAGTGATTATGGATCTGCAGAGAATCTTTTGATCGCGCTGGTGGTGATGATCGTGATTCTGGCTCTGAAGCACGGAACGAAGGGAATGACCAGTTCTTCCTGTATCTTATTTGGAATTATTGTCGGATATATCATCTGTGCGATCCTGCCGTTATTCCTCTCTACAACAGCAGTCAACGCAGAGGGTGTGGAATATACAAAGGCATGGGTACTCAACTGGGACAAGGTAGCACAGGCAAAATGGTTCGCAGTTCCGAAGTTTATGCCGGTGAAGCCGGTCTTTGACCTGCGTGCGATCCTTCCGGTTCTGATCATGTTCGTGGTTACGGCAGTTGAGACGGTAGGAGACATCTCCGGCTGTATCGAAGGTGGTATGAGCCGGGAAGCAACTGATACAGAACTGTCAGGCGGAGTTATCTGTGATGGTGTGGGATCTTCTTTTGCAGCACTCTTCGGTGTGCTTCCGAATACATCCTTCAGCCAGAATGTCGGTCTTGTAACGATGACGAAGATTGTAAACAGATATGCGCTCGGCTGTGGTGCAGTATTTCTGATTCTGTGCGGACTTCTGCCGAAGCTTGCCGCACTGGTATCCATTATGCCGCAGTGTGTGCTTGGCGGAGCTGCTGTCATCATGTTCTCATCCATCGTTATGAGTGGTATTCAGCTGATCACAAAGGAACCACTGAATGCGCGTAGCATGACGATCGTATCCGTTGCGCTTGGACTTGGATATGGAATCGGTGCAAACAGTGCGATTCTTGCGGCACTTCCGGAGACAGTCAGACTGATCTTTGGCGGTTCCGGAATCGTACCGGCTGCATTTGTAGCGATTATATTAAATATTCTGCTTCCGAAAGAGGAAGCATAAATACATCCGGAGGTTGGATTATATGATTTCTTTTCAGCAATATGTCAGGCCCGAAAGCCTGGAGGAAGCATACGAGCTGTGCCAGAAAAAGAATAATGTTGTGATCGGAGGTATGCTGTGGCTGAAGATGCAGAACGGCAGACGGGGAACGGCCATCGACCTGTGTGATCTTGGACTGGATCAGATTGAAGAGACTGCAGAGGAATATCGGATCGGTGCCATGGTGTCTCTTCGGACACTGGAACTGCATGAGGGACTGAACACAATGACCGCAGGGGCACTCAGAGAGGCAGTCTGTCATATCGTAGGTGTACAGTTTCGAAATGTGGCTACGATCGGCGGAAGTATCTATGGACGATTTGGCTTCTCTGATGTTCTGACCCTTTTTATGGCACTGGATGCAAAAGTGGAATTATATCATGCGGGAGTCATGAGCGTAAAAGAATTTGCGGAATATCCAAGGGAAAAGCGTGATATTCTGGTTCGGGTCATTGTTCCCAGGACACCCGTGCGTACGGTTTATCTGTCAATGCGTAATACAGAGACGGACTTCCCGGTCCTGACCTGTGCACTTGCAGAGCGTAACGGGAAGTACACCTGTGTGATCGGAGCGCGTCCGATGAAGGCAGTTTCCTTTGATGATGAGAAAAAGATTCTTGCAGGTGGTGTGACGGAAGAGACGGCTGCTGCATATGCCGGGGATATTGCAGACAGAGCAGTATTCCAGAGTAATCTTCGTGCAGGAGCCGAATATCGTAAGAAAATATGTGAAGTGCTGGTACGTCGTGCGGCACTTGCACTTCGGGAGGTTTAGCCATGAACATAGAACTGACGCTGAATGGAAAAAAGATCTCTTCGGAGATAGAACCGGATCTTCTTCTGATCGATTTTGTCAGAGCGCATGGATGTGCCTCTGTAAAACGTGGATGTGAAACTTCAAACTGTGGGCTGTGTACGGTGCTGATGGATGAAGTGCCGGTGCTTTCCTGCAGTATTCTGGCTGCAAGAGCACACGGGCATGTGGTCCGGACACTGGAAGGGCTTCAGGAAGAAGCAGAAGAATTCGTCGGATTCATTGCAGATCAAGGGGCAGAGCAGTGCGGCTTCTGCAATCCGGGATTCGTTATGAATACGATCGCACTGCTGCGGGAGAATCCGGATCCTTCTGATGATGAGATTCGTGCATATCTTGCAGGAAATCTCTGCCGCTGTTCCGGATATGAAGGACAGCTTCGCGGAATTCGCGCATATCTGAACTGGAAGAAGGGGGTGTAAACGCATGGAACAGAATTTTAAAAGTGTAGGACAGCCTGTACGAAAGAAGGACGCCATGCAGCTCCTGCTGGGGAAACCAGCTTATGTAGATGATATTACCCCTTCCGATGCTCTGGTGGTAAAGGTGCTCAGAAGTCCTCATGCACACGCATGGATTGAAGAGATCAAGACGGATATTGCGATGAAGGTACCGGGAATCGTTGGCATCTATACTTATGAAGATGTGCCGCAGAAGCGCTTTACCATGGCCGGACAGACGTATCCGGAACCATCTCCGTATGACAGACTCCTGCTGGATCAGAGGGTGCGTTATGTAGGAGATGTTGTGGCGATCGTGGCAGGTGAGACGGAAAAAGCCGTAGACAGAGCCCTGAAGATGATCAAGGTAAAGTATCAGGTGCTGGAGCCGGTGCTGGATTTCCGAAAAGCAAAGGACAATCTGATCCTGGTGCACCCGGAAGAAAACTGGGAGTCTCTGTGCCCTGTGGGAGCAGATAATCAGAGGAATCTCTGTGCCAGCGAAGTGTCTTCGGACGGAGATGTAGATGCGGTGCTGGCGGATTGTGACGAGATCGTGGATCATACGTATCATGTGAAAGCCTGTCAGCAGGCGATGATGGAAACGTTCCGTACATATACGGAGATCGACCGCTACGGAAGACTGCATGTGATCAGCTCGACACAGATCGTGTTCCACTGCCGCCGTATCATAGCCACTGCACTGAACATTCCAAAGTCAAAGGTACGTGTGGAAAAACCACGGATCGGCGGAGGCTTCGGTGCAAAACAGACTGTGGTGGCAGAGGTATATCCTGCCTTCGTTACCTGGAAGACAAAGCGTCCGGCGAAAATGATCTATACAAGAGAAGAATGTCAGACGGCAGCCACCCCGCGTCATGAGATGGAAGTTCATGTAAGACTCGGTGCATCAAAGGAAGGAAAGATCCGTGCACTGGATGTCTATACCTTATCAAATACAGGTGCTTACGGCGAACATGGTCCGACGACGGTCGGCCTGTCCGGACACAAGTCCATTCCGCTGTATACAGGAGGACTGGAAGCACACCGTTTTGCTTATGATGTTGTATATACGAATGTTCAGGCGGCAGGTGCTTATCGTGGATATGGTGCGACGCAGGGAATCTTTGCACTGGAGAGCGCGGTAAATGAACTGGCGGCCCGACTTCAGATGGATCCGATCGAGCTGCGTATGAAGAATATCGTGCGCGAAGGCATGGTCATGCCGGCGTACTACGGAGAGAAGGCAGAGGCATGCGCACTGGATCGCTGTCTGGAGAGATGTAAGGAATTGTTCCATTGGGATGAAAAATATCCGGTACGGGACATGGGCAATGGCAAGGTTCGTACTGCCGGAGTAGCTCTTGCGATGCAGGGATCCTGTATCTCGAATCTGGATGTAGGGTCAGCGACCGTGAAGCTTGGAGATGAAGGGTTTTATAATCTGATTATTGGAGCTGCCGATATGGGAACCGGATGTGATACGATCCTTGCACAGATGGCAGCAGAATGTATGGGATGCTCCGTCGATGAGATCGAGGTCTATGGAGCGGATACAGATTCTTCCCCTTATGATTCCGGATCTTATGCTTCCTCTACGACTTATGTGACCGGAAAAGCAGTGGAGCTGGCCTGTGAAGAGTTAAAAGAAAATATGTGTAAGATTGCTGCAGGCATGATGGATTGCAAGGTAGAAGAAGTGGAATATACCGGTGACGGTGTCCGCAGACTGGATGGCACAGGATTCATATCCAGATTCGATATTGCTACTAAGTCGATGGCTAATAATGAGATTGCAGTTCAGACAACGGCAACACACAGCTCTCCGGTATCCCCGCCGCCTTATATGGCCGGAATGGTAGAGATCGAGCTGGATAAGGAGACCGGAAAAGTCGAGATTCTTGATTATGTGGCAGTTGTGGACTGTGGTACTCCAATCAATCCGAATCTTGCAAGGATTCAGACCGAAGGTGGTCTGGTGCAGGGAATCGGAATGGCACTTTATGAAAATGTAACATACTCGGATCAGGGACGGATTCTGGAAAATTCCTTTATGCAGTACAAGATTCCGACACGTCTGGATATGGGACATCTGAAAGTGGAATTTGAATCCAGCTATGAACCAACTGGTCCGTTCGGTGCAAAATCCATCGGAGAGATTGTAATCAATACACCTGCTCCGGCACTGGCACATGCGATCTATAATGCAACAGGAGTATGGCACCGTACACTGCCAATCACTCCGGAGAAGATTCTTATGGAGCTGGAAGATGAATAAATACATTATATATCTGGCGGCTGGCAACAGCCGCCGTTTTGGTTCAAATAAATTATTGCATCCATATAAAGGAAAACCATTGTATCGCCATGGACTGGATATGATACAGGAATTCTGTCGCGGACGAAAGGACTGTTCGGTACTTGTCGTAACCCAGTATGAAGAGATCCTGCAGCAGATGATGAAAGAAGGGATCCCTGTGGTATACAGCCCGGATAGTTATAAGGGAATGTCATATTCCATAAAGGCAGGAATCAAGGGACTTGGGGATGAGGTGTCAGAAGAGGACTATCTGATCTTCTTTGTAGCAGATCAGCCCTGTCTGTCGAAGATGACACTGGAACGACTGATCCGTCAGGCAGATCTTCCGGATCAGAAACCGGAAACAGCATCCGTGACATTCCGGGGAAAGCCTGGAAGTCCCGCGATGTTCTCCGCACGGCTGATACCGGAACTTCTGGAACTTCGGGAAGACGAAGGCGGACGAAAGGTCATCCGCAGGCACGCGTGTACCTGCGTGGAGGCAGAAGATGAGAGAGAGTTAATGGATATCGATAGTGTTCAGGATGCTCTTTTGAGACGTTGGGATTGAAGAGTTGCCCATTAACCATTTAAATAATAATTGTTTCAAAATTCCTGAAAATTCCTGTACCAACTTGAAAAAGTTATTGTATAATATAAGTGGAAGTGGTATACTATTAAAACTATTATTAATTTTTATGGAGGGATGCATATGGAAAAGACAATGTGTGTTGCAAAGGCTTTATACGATATGTATTATGAGCAGAGTGGTGTGCGCATGGATGAGATGAAGATGCATAAACTTATGTATTTTGCACAAAGAGAATCCCTCATGTATAATAATGAGCCTTTATTTGATGGCACTTTTTATGGTTGGAAATATGGACCAGTATTAAAAGCTGTTAGAAGCGCATATATGTCTGATACATTGTTATCAAAATCATTTGAGAAAGTATCTGATGATACTATGAAATTACTGAAAAGCGTCCTTGAAAGATATGGTTCATTGTCGTCATGGAAGCTTAGCAGTTTATCACATGAAGAGTTTTCGTGGAAAAAAGCCAGAAAAGGTTTGGAAGCTGCCGATGATGGTGATGTTGAGTTGTCACTTGATGCTATGAGGGTGGATGCCACAAGAGAACTGATGAATAGAAAAACCGCTATGGCATAAGGGAGGTATTACAATTAACGTTGGAGAAAAACGAAATTATTTTCGTGAGTTTAAATGCGAAGTATTGACCTCCAAACCGGAAAACAAAGAGTTGATAAGTGGATTTGTTTCGAAAAAAGTAAATAATACGCTTGAAACATACCTAAGAGATGAAGACAAGGCATGGACAGAAGATTTGGATGGAGAAACAAGAGTATATCTTGTTAAAGATAAATCCGGAAGCATTGCCTTGTTTTTTTCTGTAAAATGTGGACTTTTGGTTGGAGAAAATTTAGAAGAAAAGTTATCAGAAGAATATCAAGAGTTTGTTGATGCAGTTATTGAGGTTAAGAAATCTAAGGATGAGAATGTTATAAAGCAAATGTATGATGCTGGTATGTCGATGTATGGAGATGAAGTTGATCGTTTGTTTGAAATAGCAGAACATAGACTTGATACCAAAACCGAATCAATAGAAATAGGTCAATCTGAAAATACAATTAATGTTCCAAATTGCATATCAGCAATAGAATTAAGGCATTTATGTAAGAATGAAGATTTTATTGTGCCGGAGGAAGTTGATATTCCTTTGGGATTTGGCATTTTTTGGGAGATAATTGTTCCTGTTATTATTGATATTACTAAAAAAGTAGGATGTAAATATGTTTATCTATTTGCTGCCGATAAGACCGAAGGACAAAATGAAATTGATATGAAGAAACTAATTTCACATTATAAGAACAACTTTAAATTTTCAGAATGTGATGAAGGTATTAAATTTGTGAAACCTGAGTATGATAATCATTGTTACGGATTGATACAACGAGTATCAAAGTTGGAAAGCAACCGAGAAGCTATTTGGCATGAGTTCTCAGATATTTAGATTTGCAATTGTAGGGGAAGAATTGGTCTTCTCCTATTTTTTTAGTAGTTGCACATTTGAAGAAACTACAAATAAAAAGAAAGGCATCCCCCAAGCTGCGTATGGCTTAAAAGATACCCTTCTGTCATCGAATTATTCCACTAGTGAGATCCCAAATGTCATCGTTCCTTTATATGGAATCCCCGGTTCGAGGTTGATGCCGGTTCCCTGGCTGACCGGTTTTGCGGTATATGTAACGGTTCCTGCTTCGATGAAGGAAGCAAGTTCCGTGCCGGTTACGGTATCCTTACCGGTGGTCTCGATCACGCTGCCATCCGGTGCAATGAGCTGATAGCGAAGAACGCCGGAGTAGGATGGCTTGGATGTCTTGCCGGTAAGTACCATCTGGTTGCGATAATAGTCGGTTCCCGCGATTGTCACGGAGATCCGTTTGTCACCAAGATATGAGATGTCGGATGCAGTTATGCTGAACGGTGTTCCCTCATCAGATAAGGAGAGGGTTGTCGGGATCAATATGGAATAAGTAGGCGTATTCTCTTTCGTATAAGAAAATTCCGTAGATGCCTCCGTGGTCTGATCCGCAGCGAATACGGTACCCGGAGCTGCGGTGCAGACGAAAACTGCAAGTGTGGCAAAAGTCACTAATAAGTTTCTAAATCTCATATATCATGTCTCCTCTTACTGTTACTGGTTGGCAGGAAGATTCTCTACGCTGACGGTAAAGTTGATCGCACCCCACCAGTAAGGCTTTTCTGCTGTCTTGGTATCTTCCAGAGGAGTTACGCGGTAGTACTTTGTAGCGTCTTCTGTAAATGCAAGTACTTCCTGATCAAAGTCTGTCAGAGCAGCTCCATAGGATCCGTCAGAAAGCTTCGGCTGTACATTGTACTTCATAAATTCATATCCACAGTACAGGTTGTACTTGTGATCGTCATCACGATAAGCCTTCGGGAAAGAAGAAGACCAGGTGTCACGAACTTTTACAGAGAGATACTTGTTGTTCTCTACCATGTTTTTGACATTGGATACTTCCACCCATACGTCTGTACCGTCTTCCTGCATGTTCAGAGACTGTGGAACCTTGATCGTATAGGCCGGCTTCAGTGCGTCTTCATACTTCAGAGACAGGCTGAAGTCTTCCGTAGAGTTGCCGATTCTTGTCCATTCCACGGTTCCCGGCTGGATACCCGGTGTTGCTGCGTGAACCGCTGTTGGTGCGACTGCTGCTAATGTAAGAGCAAGCGCAAGCATAGATGTTACCATTCTTTTTTTCATGATTCATTCCTCCTTCATATTCAGGTTGTATATCTGATGCAGGCATGCACCTGCATCTTTTTAAGGGGATCAACCCTTAAAAACGTGTAAGGTAGTCTCAATGTCAGACCCGTTGTAGGATGTCTTTCCATCCGGAGAGAACGTGTTGATCCGGATGATAAAGTTGTAGTCTCCTTCGTCCAGAGCCCTTGATAGCTTCTGGCTCATGATGGCCTTACCGGGCTTTACCATATCAGAAGTGTAGAGAACTTCGTCTGTGTCCTTCAGAACCAGCTGAAACTGGAACAGACACTGGTTGGATTCGGGATTGGTCAGCACGATGTTGGCAGTATCATTACCTGCTTTCATAGAAACGGTGTCATATCCCGGCATGGTGATGTATCCCTCTTCAGCGTCCGCGTCCATGTCATCGCTCCAGTCGACTGCATCCTGGCTGTAAGCAGGAGTGCCGTTCTTCCATTCCAGATACTGCTGGTACAGGAATCGTCCTGCGATCGCAAGCAGGATGACAGCGAGAACGGAGCAGACGATCATCAGATGTTTTTTTCTATTACTTGCTCGTGTTTCCATAAGAAATATTCTCCTTTGCAATATTTGATCGATGTAATCTGAATTATAGGGACACATTATTAAAAACAGAGGAAAAAACGGTTAGAAGCGAGTGAAAATTCTGTAAAATCTGTAGAACGAAAATGAATCGTCTTAAATGAGGGACGAACAAGAGGAGAAAAGTTGTAATAATCTGTACAGCATATTCCCAAAAACTGTGGTATAATATGTACTCAGACCAATAAAAATCAGAGATATATATTGTAAAGATATAAAGGAAAAGTTATGGAGTATAATACAAGGAAAGAATTTAATTATCAGCTCCTGATAAGAAGAATCTGTCTGATCATTCTGGATATCGCGTGCATGATAGGTGCGTCTGTGGCGGCACTGCTGACAAGATTTGAATTTCAGTTTTCTTCCATTCCGGAGGAATTTCTGGATGTGATTACAAAATATGAGATTTATTTCATCATTATTACATTGCTTGTATTTCTCGTTTTTCGCATATACAGCAGTCTGTGGGAATATGCCGGTATAGAAGAAGTATTCGGTATCATATTGGCATGCCTCCTGTCAGAGCTGTTTAAGATAGGCATTATAGCGGTTACATGGAGTGTTATGCCGAGAAGCTGGTATGTACTGGACGTCCTGTATCTGATGATCCTGATCGGCGGCAGTCGCTTCGTCTACCGTATGGCTCGCATGCGCAGGCATAACCGTGCATTTCCATGGAGAAAGCGCAAGCGTGTCATGGTGATTGGCGGCGGAGAAGCCGGCAGAGCCCTGATCGCGGAGATACAGAACAGTCAGTATCTGAATCAGCAGGTATGCTGTATCATTGATGATGACCCGGCAAAACAGGGAAAATACATCAAAGGAATCAAGATTGTGGGAGGCCGCAATACGATCAAGTGGAATGTCACACGGTATAATATCCAGCAGATCATTGTGACGATTCCATCGGCGGGAGCAGCGACGCTTCGCCCCATTCTTGACATCTGTAAGGAGACAGAATGTGAACTTCTGATCATTCCGGGGGTCTATCAGCTGGTCAACGGAGAAGTAAGTGTAAGCAAGCTCCGTCCGGTCAGCATCGATGACCTGCTGGGAAGAGAAGAGATCCAGGTGAATCTGGATGAAGTCATGGGTTATGTCTCCGGAAAAGTGATCATGGTTACCGGCGGCGGTGGCTCTATCGGAAGCGAACTGTGCAGACAGCTTGCCACACATCATCCGAAGCAGCTGATTATCTTCGATATCTATGAAAATAATGCGTATGACATTCAGCAGGAACTGCTGAGGAATCATCCGGAGCTGAATCTGGTAGTACTCATCGGTTCTGTGCGGGACGGAAACCGGCTGGAAAGCATCTTTAAAAAATACCATCCGGAGCTCGTCTATCATGCGGCAGCACATAAGCATGTGCCGCTGATGGAGGACAGTCCGAACGAGGCCATTAAGAATAATGTCCTTGGTACATACAAACTGGTGGAGATGGCAGATCGCTTCCATGTGAAGAAGTTCGTACAGATCTCTACCGACAAGGCGGTCAATCCGACCAATATCATGGGTGCTTCCAAGCGTATCTGTGAGATGATCATTCAGACCTATAACAAACGGTCTGAGACAGAGTTTGTAGCAGTTCGATTTGGAAATGTTCTGGGAAGCAACGGAAGCGTGATTCCGTTGTTCAAAAAGCAGATTGAACATGGGGGGCCGGTGACGGTGACGCATCCGGACATCATCCGTTACTTTATGACGATTCCGGAGGCTGTGTCTCTGGTGCTTCAGGCAGGCGCCTATGCAGAAGGCGGAGAGATCTTCGTCCTGGATATGGGTGAGCCGGTCAAGATCCTGGATCTGGCAAAGAATCTGATTCGTCTATCCGGACTGAAGCTGGGGCAGGATATCGAGATTGAATTCACAGGACTTCGCCCGGGAGAAAAGTTATATGAAGAACTTCTGATGGATGAGGAAGGCATGACAGACACGCCGAATAAACTGATCCATATCGGACATCCGATCGACGTGGATGAGGATAAACTGTCTTACGCACTCTATGTGCTGGAGAACGCAGCAGAGCGTGAGACGGATGATATGCGTCTGATCGTGGAGAGTGTGGTTCCGACGTACCATCCGAAGACGAGAGGAAATATATAATCTTATGAGTAACTAAATATTTCTTATAAATAGTAAATATCCTGTTTTAGAAGAAAAATATTGCAATTTGGTTTATATATGGTAGATACTGTGATAAAGTGTGCTTAGTGATGAAAAGGAAAAGAGAAAACATGGAACCTTTTGAAAATAAGATATGGCTTTCTTCCCCGACGATGCATGGTGATGAGCTTAAGTATATGAAAGAAGCATATGACACCAACTGGATGTCGACCGTTGGTGCCAATATAAATGAAGTGGAACGCATCACTTGTGAAAAAACAGGATGCAAATATGCAGTTGCGCTTTCTTCCGGAACGGCGTCTCTTCATCTTGCGGTGAAATTGGCGGGAGAGGCTTTATATGGCAAGCCGGATATCGGACATGGCGCTTTGGAAGGAAGAAAGGTATTTTGTTCGGATATGACTTTCGGTGCGACGGTTAATCCGATTGCATATGAAGGTGGAGTCCCCGTATTTATTGATACAGAATATGACACCTGGAATATGGATCCGGATGCTCTGGAGAAGGCGTTTGAAATCTATCCGGAGGTAAGAGTGATTGTTATTGCTCATCTTTATGGTACGCCTGGCAAAATTCATAGAATCAGAGAAATCGCAGATGCTCATCATGCTCTGATAATTGAAGATGCTGCGGAATCTCTGGGAGCAACTTATCGAAATAAGCAAACAGGTACTTTTGGTGATTATAATTGTATTTCGTTTAATGGAAACAAGATTATTACAGGTTCATCAGGAGGAATGTTATTAACTGATAATAAAGATGCTGCTGAAAAAGTACGTAAATGGTCTACTCAAAGTCGTGAAAACGCTGCATGGTATCAGCATGAGGAACTTGGTTATAACTATCGTATGTCAAATGTAATTGCAGGCGTTGTAAAAGGTCAATATACATATCTGGAGGAGCATATCGCTCAGAAAAAAGCAATCTACATGAGATATAAAGACGGATTAAGGGACTTACCAGTTACTATGAATCCTTATGATTCGGAAAACTGTGAGCCTAACTTTTGGTTGAGCTGTATGTTAATTGATAAAAATGCCATGTGCAGGCAGGTTCGATCAGATTCTGAAGCTTTGTATATTCACGAACGAGGGAAGACTTGTCCTACAGAAATTCTTGAAGCAATTGCAGCGCTTAACGCGGAAGGCCGTCCAATCTGGAAACCAATGCATATGCAGCCAATATACCGTAAGAATGGTTTTGTAACTCGTGATGGGAATGGAAGAGCCAGAACGAATGCCTATATTGAAGGCGGCGCGGCAGATGTAGGTATGGATATCTTTAACCGGGGACTGTGTCTTCCAAGTGATAATAAAATGACAGCAGAACAGCAGGAGATTATAATCGAAGCCATTAGAAGGTGTTTTGAATAAAGAATGAGGTCTTTATGGAAAAGAGACATAAACCAAAAGGAATCTACGAAAAACTTGTAAAACGTCCACTGGACATAGTATGTGCGCTGGCGGCAATTCTTGCATTCTGGTGGGTATATGTAATTGTGGCAATTCTTGTACGGATAAAACTTGGATCTCCTGTAATATTTCGGCAGAAGCGGCCAGGAAAGGATGAAGAGATTTTTGAACTTTATAAGTTCCGTACGATGACGGACGAAAGGGATGAAAACGGAGAACTTCTGCCAGACGAAATTCGTCTCACAAAGTTTGGGGGATTCCTTCGCTCTACGAGTCTGGATGAATTGCCAGAGGCGTTCAATATATTGAAAGGTGATATGAGTGTTATTGGACCGCGTCCACTGTTAGTGCAATATCTGCCACTTTACAATGAGGAGCAGAGAATACGTCATGATGTAAGACCGGGACTCTCCGGATATGCGCAGGTTCATGGAAGAAATACTGTTTCCTGGCAGGAGAAATTTGCTATGGATGTCAAATATGTAGATAATATCACTTTCTTAGGAGACGTGAAGATTATATGGGATACTGTGAAAGTTGCGTTAAAGAGAGAAGGGGTTTCATCTGGATCTTCTGTAACGATGGAGCCTTTTAGAGGAAATAACTGATGAAAACGAAACTTGCTATTATTGGATTTGGTGGACACGGAAGAGTCGTGGCAGATATAGCAGCTGCGATGGGATGCTATGAAGAAATTGTGTTTTTGGATGATGCTGAGCCAACTGCAGAAACTACATATCCATATCTGGGAACAAGTGCAAGAGCAGAAGAATTACAAAAAGAATATGCTTTGTGCGTAGCCATTGGAAACAGCCGTATTAGACAGATGATTATGGATAAATATCCGGATGCCGAGTATCCGACGTTGATTCATCCGTCTGCAATTATAGGAAGTCATGTGTCGATTGATAAAGGCAGTGTTTTGATGCCTGGAACGATTATTAATACAGGTACGCAAATTGGAAAAGGAGTTATCTGTAATACAGCCAGTTCTATAGATCATGATTGTGTGATAGGCGATTTCTGCCACATTTCAGTGGGTACACATCTTTGCGGTACGGTAGAGATGGGGCAACATAGCTGGATTGGAGCGGGCGTAACAATCAGTAATAATTGCTCAATCTGCAGTCAGTGCATGATTGGAGCAGGTGCAGTGGTTGTGAAAGATATTACAGAAGCAGGTACTTATATTGGAGTGCCGGCAAGAAGGATTAAGTAGATGAAGGTACTGATTTTAGCCAATAATGATGTTGGACTTTATCAGTTCCGAAAGGAATTGATACAAGAGCTTTTAAAAAAGAATATGGTATATATTTCATTGCCTTATGGAAAATTAGTGGAACCCCTAAAGAAAATGGGATGTCAATATATTGATACATCTGTTGATAGAAGAGGAATAAATCCTTTGACAGATATTAAGCTTTTTTTGAAATATGTCAGTATGATTCGAAAGATTAAGCCGGATTTGGTGGTCACGTACACGATTAAGCCAAATGTGTATGGAGGAATTGTCTGTAGAATTTTGCATATTCCATATGCTGTTAATATCACAGGACTTGGTACGGCTTTCCAGAAAGAGGGACTACTTAGAAGAATTGTTACGATTATGTATCGCATTGGGTTAAAACGTGCAAAAGTAGTATTTTTTGAAAATGGTGAAAATTTTCAAATGTTTGTAAAGAATAAGGTGGTAAAGAGAAGACAGGCATGTCAGCTTAACGGTGCAGGGGTGAATGTTGAAAGATATCATCTGGCGGAATATCCAGATGGGGATATCACGAAGTATTTGTTCATCGGAAGAGTGATGAAGGAAAAAGGCATCGAAGAACTTTTTACTGCTATGCATATGCTATATAAAGATGGTGAGCAGGTGCAACTTGATGTTCTTGGCGATTATGAAGAAGATTATAAAGAAATTATCAATCGATATCAAAGTGAGGGATGGTTGAAATATCATGGGTATCAGGTAGATGTTAAACCGTTTATTCATGATTCTCATTGTTTTGTACTTCCATCCTGGCATGAAGGGATGGCAAATACGAATCTGGAATGTGCATCCAGTGGAAGACCGGTGATTACAAGTAATATACATGGTTGCCTGGAAGCGGTGGAAGATGGTGTGTCCGGATATTTATGTGAATGTCGGAATTCACAAGATTTATACCAGAAAATGAAAACTTTTGTTGGGCTGTCTTATGCGGAACGAAAGCAGATGGGATTAGCTGGAAGAAAGCGTATGGAGATGTGTTTTGATAAGAGACAGGTGGTAGCAAAAACTTTATCTGAATTATACAAATGAGCAGGAGAGTAGATGAAAAATGGCGTTGGAGATTTTTAATAATTTGATAAATAAGAAGACCTCCCTTGCCCTGGTTGGGCTTGGTTACGTAGGGATGCCAATTGCAGTAGCTTTTGCCAGAAAAGGTCTGAATGTCATAGGTTATGATTTGAATGAGGCAAAGATTAATCTATACAAGTCTGGTGTAGATCCAACGAATGAAGTTGGGAATGAAGCGATTCAAAGCACAACGGTACAGTTTACCGCTGATGAGAAGCGATTACAGGATGCTTCATTTTGTATTGTGGCTGTTCCAACTCCGGTAAATAGTGACCATACACCGGATCTGACACCTGTTATTGGTGCAAGTGAAATTGTGGGCCGTAATTTACAGAAAGGTTCTATTGTAGTCTATGAATCAACTGTATATCCGGGAGTAACAGAAGATGTATGCGTGCCGATTCTGGAAAAGGAATCTGGCTTGAAATGTGGTGTGGATTTTAAGGTTGGTTACAGTCCTGAACGTATCAATCCTGGTGATAAAGTTCATCGTCTTGAAAATATTCATAAGATTGTTTCCGGTATGGATAAAGATTCTCTGGAAGAAATTCAGCATGTCTATGATCTGGTGATTGAGGTTGGAACATATTCTGTTTCCAGTATCAAGACAGCAGAAGCAGTAAAGGTTGTGGAAAATAGTCAGAGAGATATTAATATTGCATTCATGAATGAGCTTGCAATGGTATTTGACCGTATGGGGATTGATACGAATGAAGTTGTTGATGGAATGAATACCAAGTGGAATGCACTTGGATTCAGACCGGGGCTTGTTGGTGGACACTGTATTGGAGTTGACCCATATTATTTCACTTATGAAGCTGAAAAGCTTGGTTATCACAGTCAGATTATCTTGAATGGGCGTATTGTAAATGACAGTATGGGTAAGTTTGTTGCAGATGCGTCAATCAAAGAGATGATCAAAGCGGGGCTTGCTCCCAAAACTTCTAATGTGGTGATACTCGGTCTTACTTTCAAGGAGAATTGCCCTGACACCAGAAACAGTAAAGTGGATGACATCATCAAACGGTTGAAAGAATATGGTATTAAACCGGTGGTTGTAGATCCTTGGGCAAGTAAAAGAGATGCAATGCATGAATATGGTGTTCAATTGACGGCTTTAGAAGAGATAAGGGATGCCGATTGTGTGATTGTGGCGGTAGCACATAATGAATTCCGTTTATTGAAACTGGAAGAGATTAAGAAGTTATTCCGTGCAAGCACAGCAGATAGTTCCAAAGTATTGATTGATGTGAAAGGACTTTATTCTGTAAAAGAGTTGGACGAATCTGGAATGACATATTGGAGATTATAAAGATGAAGAAGAAAAAACTGCTCTATGTAATGAGATATGATCTTGAAGAAAACTTTAATTTAAAGATGAAGTTTGATGGTCAGATTTCTTCATTTCAGAATTTAGGATATGATGCTTATTACATTGCATATGACAGAAAGTATTTTTACCTGATAAAGAAAGATAAGAAAAAAGTTATTGGAAAGACTCATTTTGGTCTTCCTGGTTATATACATACATTTTTCTATATTGATTTGAATCGTATTGTAATGAAGTTGATGAAATCTTTAATATGGGATTATGTTTATTGGAGATTTGCTCCTTGTTGGACAACCACATATCTGGCAAGCAGGAGTATCTATAAAAACGGTGCAAAATATATTTTAGAATTTCCGACTTATACATTGGTAAGAGAAAAACAGTTGAGTAAGCTGAGGGAATTGTTTTTTATATATTCTGATTTTTGGCAGAAAAAGATGGAAAAATACGTAAATTGTTTTGTAATGATCGGAGAAGATGCTGGTGGTGCATATAGGGGAAAGCCTGCAATCAATATTTCAAATGGTATTAATCTGGATACACTCCCAATTCGAACACCAAAGTCAGACCTTGAATGTATTCATATCTTGGCACTTGCATCAATGAGTTATTGGCATGGGTATGATCGGCTAATCAATTCTCTTGCAAACTATGATGGAGATCAAAAGGTTATAATTCATATGGTGGGCGGAAATGATGGTGGCTCTTTGCTTGAGTGGAAAGAACTTACGGATCAACTAGGACTTAGTGAACAAGTAATATTTCACGGACAGAAAAATGGAGCGGAGTTGGAAGAAATGTTTGACTTGTGTGATGTTGGAGTAAATTCCATGGGAATGTACCGAAAAGGATTTACAATGACTTCTGAACTGAAAGCCCGTGAATATGCGGCTCGTGGTTTGCCTTTCGTGTGTTCTGTTCAAGATCCTGCTCTGATAGATAATAAAGAAAATCTGTGGCTTAGGATATCTAATGATGACAGCATCCCGGATATGAATGAAATCGTAGATTTTGCCATGAGAATGAGAGCGCGTCCGGATCATACATTAAAACTTAGAAAATATGCGCAAGAGCATATGACATGGGAATCACAATATAGAAAAATTTTTGAACTTGTAGAGGAGTAAAATTTATGAAGTATGCATTAATTGGATGTGGAAGAATTTCACCAAATCATATTATGGCAGCGAAGAATAACCATCTGGATATGGTTGCTATCTGTGATGTTGATGGATCCTGTATGGAAGATAAAATTCGAAAATTTGATATACCTGTAACTGTTAAGAAGTATATAGATTATAAAGAACTTCTTTTCGTAGAAAAACCAGAGTTGGTCGCTGTATGTACAGAGAGTGGTTTGCATGCGAAGATTGCAATTGACTGTATTAATGCGGGATGTAATGTAATCATAGAGAAACCAATTGCACTTTCCATAAAAGATGCTGATGCTATCATTGAGGCTGCGAAAAAAAATAATGTTAAAGTTTGTGTAAGCCATCAGAATCGTTTTAATAAGTCAATTCAGAAAATTCGTGATGCGGTAGATAAAGGTCGATTTGGGAAAATGTATCATGGTACTGCTCACGTCAGATGGGCACGTGACTGGGAGTATTATTCCAGGGCTAAATGGAGAGGAACCTGGGCCCAGGACGGTGGATGTCTCATGAATCAGTGCATCCATAATATCGACCTTTTGATTTGGATGCTGGGTGGTGAGCCTGTTGAAGTTATGGCATATACTGATCGCTTGAGACATGATTATATTGAAGCGGAAGATTTAGGTATTGCTATTGTAAAATTCGCAAATGGTGCGTATGGTATTATCGAAGGAACAACCAATGTATATCCGAAAAATCTGGAAGAAACTCTCTATTTGTTTGGGGAAAAGGGAACCGTTAAAGCCGGAGGTACTTCTGTAAATAAGATTGAGGAATGGGCTTTTTCTGATGCGCTGGATGATGCGAATGAAGTAAAAGCAGAATTTTGTGAAAATCCGCCTTCTGTATATGGATTTGGCCATACACCGCTTTATGCAGATGTAATTGATGCGATTGAAAGCGACCATGATCCACTTGTCACAGCTGAAGATGGAAAGAAAGCTCTTGAGATGATTTTGGCTATATATAAATCTGCAGCAGAAGGAGAACGGGTACAGTTCCCGTTAGAGGCATGTGATACACTTGATTTTACAGGAAGGTTTGATCATGAGTAATTATTTTGTTCATGAGTCATCTTATGTGGATGATGACGTCGAAATTGGAAATGGTACAAAGATATGGCATTTCTGCCATATTCAGAAAGGAGCCAGAATTGGTGAAAATTGTTCTTTTGGTCAAAATGTAAACGTATCCAACAATGTAAAGATTGGAAATGGCGTGAAAGTGCAGAATAATGTGTCTATTTATGAAGGTGTAGAATTGGAAGATTACGTGTTTTGCGGACCATCCATGGTATTTACCAATGATCTGACCCCCAGAGCTAAATATCCTAAGGGACATGCAGGGTATAAACATACTTTGATAAAGACCGGAGCAACGATAGGAGCAAATGCAACAATCGTATGTGGCCACGAACTGGGAGAATGGTGTACAATTGCGGCAGGGGCTGTTATTACGAAAAATGTTCCTGCACATGCACTTATGGCGGGGATACCTGCAAAACAGATTGGCTGGGTATGTGAATGTGGACAGGTTTTAAATGATGATCTGGAATGCCCGGATTGTAAGCGTACATATCGGATGAAGAATAATTTGTTGACAGAGGTGAAATAGATGGAATTTCGTGATCTGAAAAAACAGTATCAGGTTTTAAAGTCAGAAATAGATGCAAATATTGCGGAAGTATTAACCAGTGCTCGTTTTATTTCCGGTTCTCAGGTAAAAGAACTTGAGCAGAAATTGGCAGAGTATGTTGGCGTTAAACATTGCATCACCTGTGGTAATGGGACCGATGCGATTACCCTTGCAATGATGACATGGGGAATTGATGAAGGTGATGCAGTTTTTGTGCCTGATTTTACATTCTTTTCCAGTGGAGAATGTCCTGCATATGAAGGCGCCACTCCGATTTATGTGGATGTAGAGAAGGATTCCTATAATATGGATCCTGCAAAATTGGAAATTGCTATTCAAAAGATAATTGCTGAAGGAAAATACAGCCCTAAGGCAGTAGTGGCAGTTGATTTGTTTGGCAGACCGGCTGATTATGCTAAGATACGACCAATCTGCCACAAATATGGTCTGCTTCTTATGGAAGATGGAGCCCAGGGATTTGGTGGCTCTATTAATGGCAAGATGGCTTGCAGTTTTGGTGATATTTCCACTACCAGTTTCTTTCCGGCAAAACCACTTGGCTGTTATGGAGATGGTGGTGCCATATTTACTGATAATGATGAATGGGCGGCTGTTCTTAGAAGTCTGACTGTTCATGGTAAGAGTGGAGATGATAAATACAACAATATTCGCATTGGAATGAATAGCCGATTAGATACTATTCAGGCAGCAGTACTTCTTCCTAAACTGGAAGCTTTTAAGAAATATGAATTGGCGGCAGTGAATAAAGTTGCTGAAGAATATACAAAGCGTCTGAATAATAGTTGCCTGACACTTCCGATTATTCCCGATGGAATGATCAGCAGTTGGGCCCAGTACACAATACAACTGCCGGAAAAAACGGACCGTGCTGGTCTTCAGGCACATCTGAAATCTTTTGGTATTCCTACTATGGTTTACTATGTGAAACCAATGCATCTTCAGGGGGCATTTGAGGGAATGGCCAGCAGTAGAGCGGATTGCGAAGTAACAGAGCATCTCTGTAAATGTGTACTAAGCCTTCCAATTCATCCCTATATAGAAAAAGAAGACGTGGAGATAGTGTGTGAGCATTTGCTGGAGTATATAGATGAGTAAACAGATTCTTTTTATACTGGATTGGTATCCGACAAAAACAAATAACGGTTGTGTGTTTGCAAAGCATCTAATCTGTGCAATTGCAGATATGGGATATGAATGTGTGGTAATTGCACCGCGCATTATTAGTAGGATGGCTTTTCACACGAACAATAAAGTTTCATATAAAAGGATTGAATATACGGAGCGGGGATCTAAGATAAGAATTTTCACTCCATTTTACCTGTATCTCTCCTCGCGGAAACAGACTATGCGATTTTCAATGGATAATCATTTCCATTCAGTAATGACTACGATTCGTAAAGAAAAACTGATACCGGATCTTGTTTATGGACATTTCATCTATCAATGTGGTCTGACTGCAGCGAGAGTAGGTGAAAAACTTGGAATTCCCGCATATTGTGCATGCGGGGAGAATTCTCTTCGTTTGGAAAAAGGTAAGGCGCCATATGATACGGGGATGAAATATTGCAATTGGAAAAAGACCCTGGAAAAACTTTCCGGGATCATCAGCGTATCAAGTAATAACAAAGTGCTTCTTCGAGATAATGGATTTGTGAATGAAACCATGCCAATTGGCGTGTTTCCGAATGGAGTTGATGATACAAAATTCCGCCGCATGGATAAGAAGACCTGTAGAAAAGTATTAGGGTTTCCAGAAGATGTGTTTATTGTAGCATTTACTGGAGCGTTCACTACGAATAAGGGGGCAGACCGATTGAATGAAGCACTTAAATCCTGTGAGAATGTTTACGCAATTTTTATGGGACAAGGGATAGTAGATCCAGATTGTGAGCGTATATTATTCAAAGGAAGAGTATCCAATAATGACGTAGCCAAGTATCTGAATGCAGCAGATATATTTGTTCTTCCGACAAAAGGTGAAGGATGCTGTAATGCAATTATAGAAGCTTTAGCATGCGGATTGCCTGTTGTATCTTCGGATCTTCCGTTCAATGATGATATCTTAAATGACCAAAATTCAATACGAATTGATGTAGATGATGTGAAACAAATTCAGGAGAGTATTTGTAGGTTATATGAGAATCCGAAGCTTTGTGAAAAACTGGCAAAGGGTGCAAAAAGGTCAGCAGAGAGTCTGAATATCAGAACACGTGCTAAAAGAATTTTAGAATATATGGGGTTGTAAGTATGGAATTACTATTTGTGGCGAAATTGGCATTGTATGGAATGTTCTTAAATTATTACTGCTACTATGTCATTACCGGTACATTTATTCCTTATGGAACAATAATCTTTTTTGGGGTTGCAGCGGCATGTGTGGGTGTGAACGTCTTAAAAGATCAATTGGTACATGTGGGAAAAGAAATGCGTTGTTGGGCTTTTTACGGTTTGTTGGCATTGATAACCATGGGGTTTGCGGTAGATCCCAGTGGTGTGGTTGGTGATGTGTTAAAATATATGCAGAGACTTGCACTGATTGCAATGATAGCGTATATTTGTGAGAAAGAGCACTCTATTAGGTTTGGACTCAGGTTGCTTGCAGTCGATGCAGTGGCCTGTGCGATAGCAATTCTATATATGGTAGATGATATTCAGCAGAAATTAAGTATATCGTCATCTGCAAATCTTAGTGCAAATGATGTTGGTGCATTAATGGCGTTTGGTGTTTTTGCGGTATTATTTGCATTTGGCAAAAAAACATCAATAATTACATCCTTAATAAAGGCGGCATTTATAATAGCGATGGTAACCGTAATATTCCTGGCTGGATCGAGAAAAAGCATTTTTGCGGTTATTATTCTTTTGGCTTTATTGATACTTTTCTGTGGAAAGGATTATATAAAGAGAAGTTCTATTATGTCTATAATGACAATAGTTGTTGTATGTGCAATTGCTTTTTGGTTTATAAATAAAAATCTGGCTCCACATGTTGAGGAGACAAATCTTTATGTTAGATTGTTTGGCCGAGGTGCAGAAGCGGCGGATGCTTCTAATGATGCAAGAGTAGAGTTATATATATTGGCATTGCAGGAGTTCTTCAAACGTCCTATCCTCGGTTTGGGATTTAATAATTTTGTTGTGGTTCATGGAAATTATACACATTCTACATATGTAGAGACTTTAGCGTGTAATGGGCTTATAGGATTGCTTTATTTATTTCCTTACTATTATATGTTGAAAAACCAGATAAAGCTTATCAGGTTAAACGCGCATGATTACGAAGAATACACGTTCCAAAAGGAAATGCTTGCATTCTTGCTTATGTTTTTGTTTGTTGGTATTGGTGTTCCATATATGTATAAGGACAATCCATGTATTATACTTGGGATGATTATAGCGTCCCAGTACAATTCTTACAGGAGACTGCGAATAAAACGTCAGGAGTAGTAAAATGGCAAAGAAACCGATTAGAGTATTACATGTAATAGCGGATTTTAAAAAAGGTGGAATTCAGGCAGAAGTAATGTATCCGGCAAGAATCTTAAGTAAAGAAGATGTTTTGTTTGATGTCATGCTGTTGTCTGATACCATTGGATATTATGAAGATGAATTTAAAAAATATGGGAATATTTATCGGATTCCTTTGAAAAAGAAAAAGACAAAAATCGGCAGGTTTTTATCTATCTTTACGAATTATGTGTATGTGCAAAGAGAGATGAATCACTTCTTACGGGAGCATCCGAACTACGATGCCGTACATGCAAGACATATCATTTTGAATGCTCCGTGTATCCTTGCGGCCAAGAAGGCGGGAATCCCGGTAAGGATAGCTCATTGCGCGGTTGACAGACCGAAAGGGAAATTTAAAGATCGTCAATATGTGACATGGTATCTGGCATACTGCGCCGGAGTGCTACGAAGAAATGCTACACATTGTTTTGGAGTAACTAAAAGTGCGGTAGAGTATTTGTGTGGTGAAGGCAATGGGAGTGTTATGAAAAATCCTACCATTGCATTGGACAAGTTTAATCCGGAGATATATAAAAATATTACTTCGGATAATCGAATTCATCTGATTATGGTTGGGAGCTATGGAGAGAGGAAAAATCAAAGATTTGCAGTGGATATACTGAAAGAATTATCGATATCTCATCCTGATACGACGCTTACCTTTATCGGATATTCAAGGACCCCATCTGATCCATATTTGCCAAATCTGAAAGAATATGTGAAGGTTCTTGGGCTTAAGGATAAAGTGAGATTTTTGCCACAAGATGCAGATATTCCGGCTGAAATGGCGAAGGCAACGATTTTATTGATTCCGTCACTTCAGGAAGGTTTGCCCAACGTTGCCCTTGAAGCACAGGCAATGGGGCTTCCATGCTTTGTTTCTGATGCTGTATCCGACGAATGCAATTGTGGCATCTGTTCGTTCTTTCCCCTAAGTATAGGCGCGAAGGGGTGGGCAGATAGAATTATTGAATATGTAGAGACGAATGGATATGGTAAACATTTTGTAGATATGAGCGAGTGGGATAATTGTAAGATCTGTCAGGAATATCTGGAATATTGGCGTGGAAAGCCTCTTCGGTTATAGAAAGGGATTGTATGTTTGTTTCATTTTTGGTGCCTATATATAATGTCGAAAAATATTTGAAAAAGTGCATTGATTCTATTCTCATTCAAACAGGGTGTCCTTTTGAAATTATTTTGATTGATGATGGATCTACAGACAGTTGTCCGGATATTTGTGATCAATATCAAGCTGCATGTCCGGATATAGTCAGAGTGATTCATAAAGAGAATGAAGGATTGCTTCTTACAAGACGCAGAGGCTTTAAGGAAGCGAAAGGAGATTGGTTTATCTGTATAGATTCAGACGATTATATAGATCCTCAACTTCTTAGTACTGTTGTAGACACTATAAATCACTATAAATGTGATATGGTCATGTATAATTACTGCTATATTGATGATTTTGGAAATGTGTCTGGGTCAAAACTGAACTTAAATGACGGTATGGTATATGAAGGAAAAAAGAAACAACTGCTTTATGAAGAGAGAATGACGACTACTAATATAAATAATATGTGGCTTCGTGCTATTCATAGAGATATTGTTGACATAGAGGCAGATTACAGTGAAATTGGTCTGCGGAATATGTGTGAAGATGCAGTTCAAGTATTGCCGTTGTATACTAATACAAAAAAAACAGTATATATAAATAAGGTGCTTTATTATTATCGAAAAGGGAATGGAAGTATTACCAGTAACGCAACACTTGCCAATTGGAGGGCAATTCATCGTTCTTTTACAATTGAACAGGATTATGCAGTACTTTGGAAGATTCCACATAACGTTGAGCAAAAGCGCTATACGAAGCAGCTGGAAAATATAATTAATTGTATTCGGTGGTTATATAGAGATGGTAAAAATGCAATAAATATGCCTATGAAGGATGAGATCGTTATTTTGAAGAAAGATTCAATGTTTGAGGAATGTTTAAAGAACTATGATAAGAAATATCTTTCTACTCGATATAACAGTGTTTGTGTTCCTTTTATTGCTTTTCTGTTAAAAAAGGAAAAGCAATTTCTATTAGATGCCTTTTTTAAACTGGAGAGTAGGTTATTAAAAATATGAATCCAAATTGTACAAGTTTTAACGAAGTAAAACAGATTATAAGCGAAGAAAGAAAAATGTATGTTAATGACCGATATTTGTTTATGAAATGGTCACATCAAAAACGTTACCTCATATGGAAATGTTTATCGTGCTTTAGAATGGCGCAATATTGGAAAGCAGTTATAAAAGATTCGGATGTAGGGCTTGCAAAAAGGCTTTATGCGAAATTAGCGTATCGCCACTATTTCCGGCAGAGAAATATATATAGTGAAAGGTCAGGCGTTGAGATTGCCAATCACTGTGTACTAGGACGAAGGTTGGATATCTGGCATGGTAGCGTTGTAATTAGTGGATCTCTTGGTGATGACTGTGTGATTCATGGGAATAATGTGATTGGTAATAAAGGTAACGGAGATGACGGGATTCCAGTTCTGGGAAATGGAGTGGATTTAGGTGTTGGAGCGGTTGTGATAGGCAATATTCATATTGCAGATCAATGTATAATCGGAGCCAATGCCGTTGTGATAAAAGATTTTGAAGAAGTTGGTAGCCTGATTGTTGGGGTACCAGCGCAGATGAAAGGAAAGTAAACGATGCTGTTTAGTGTATGTATACCGGTTTATAATACATCAAAATATTTAGAAGAGTGTCTGGAGTCGGTATTAAGGCAAACGGAAAAGGATTACGAAATTGTTTTGATAGATGATGGCTCCACAGATGATTGTCCGCGTATATGTGACAGATATGCAGAAAATTATTCAAATATCAGAGTCATTCATAAAGAAAATGAAGGATTACTTATGGCGAGAAGGCGTGGATTTAAAGAAGCAAAAGGTGATTATTTTGTTTGTATCGATTCAGATGATTTTTTTTATGATAGTGATGCTTTGAAAAAAATTAAATGCATGATTGAACAAAAAAATGCTGATTTACTTATTTACGAATATATTTGTGGCTCTGATAAATCTTATTATAATCAGACTAATCGGCGAATATCATTGTTTGATATGCCCAATGGATATGTGTTTCAAAATGAAAATAAGGAGAAGCTTTATCACAAACTTCTGTTGGGAAAAGATTTGAATGCAATATTTGTAAAGGTTGTCTCACGTAATCTTATGGATTGGGATGAGGACTATAATAAATGGAAAAATGAGTTAGTAAATAGTTTGGGGGAAGATTTACTACAAAGTTTGCCGATTCTGGATGCAGCTAAGAAAGTTGTTTATTTAAAAGAACCGCTCTATTTTTATAGATGGAATGGAGAGAGTATTTCTAGAAACATTAATCCTGAATATTATTATTCATATCGTGCAATATACAAGCGCACAGATGAATATTTGAATAAATGGGGATTTGATAATGATAGTGTCAGCCAAATTAAACAAAAAAGAATTAATATGATTTTAAATGTCCTTTTAGCGGAAATTCGTGATAAAAAGAAATGGCTGGAAGTATTAGATAGCGTTGCTGATGATGAGTTTTTCCAGGAATTGTGGAAAGAAAGAAACGTTTCAAAAATTAGTACATATTATCAGCTTGCGGGGAATCTTATTATAAAAAAACATTTTTTAACACTTCAGATTGTAAAACAGAGTGTAAAAATTCTTTCAGGTGTGAAAAAGCGTATTTTCAAAAGGAGTTTATGATGGAGCCTAAGATTAGTGTTGTTGTGCCAATCTATAATATTGAAAAATATTTGTTAGAATGTTTGGAGAGTATTGCAGCTCAGACACTTAAAGATATTCAGGTCCTTTTAGTGGATGATGGATCCAAGGATTCTTCTGCGAAAATATGCAAAGAATTTATAGATACGCATCCGAATTTTGAATATTATTATAAAGAAAATGGAGGGACTGCATCTGCACGAAATGTCGGATTAGAACATGCAAAGGGAGAGTATATTGGATTTGTTGATTCTGACGACTGGATTGAACCGAATATGTTTGAAATAATGTACCAGACAGCAAGAAATGTGTCTGCAGATATAGTATATTGCAGAATGAAGGGACTGGCAGATTATATTCATCTTCCTAAGGGGATATATAAGGAGAGAGAAATTCAAGATATTATATATCCTGCGATTTTGCCACATGTGGTAGAATCAGGAACCTTTAGGACAGTTGACTGGGGCAACTGCTCTAGATTATATAAACGTTCTTTGGTTCGTGGTAATCATATTAGATTTTATGAAAAGAGTCGGAGATGTGAAGATTTTGCGTTTGCAGTAGAGTGTACACTTCATGCCAAATGCTATGTGGTATTAGATGAAGGAGAATTATATCATTATCGCCCGAATGAAAATTCAAAATCACGTGCATATACAAAAAACATGTGGAAATCGATTCAATCATTGATGTCTTATATGATAGAAATGACCGGACGATGCAAGGAATATGATTTCACGGAAGCAATGAATGTATGTATCTTTTATTTCTGTACTAGTGTCATTCGAAATGAAGCAAAACTTCGCAATAATAAGGAACGTATTGCCAGGATGCAGGAAGTCATAAGGGATTCGCTTTGTATAAATGCAATAAGTAAAATATCTGATAAAGGGATGAATAAAGAATATGCTACTTTGTATATGTACATGAAAAAACAGGATGCTGTTAAATTAAATAAATATTTGAAGCAATTAGCATGGAAAAAGCATTATGTAATGCCTTTATTAGACATAGCTTTTAGAAATCAGATGATTAAGAAGTTATATAAGAAGATTCGCGGAAGGTAGAATATGATTAGTGTAGTTATTCCGGTATATAATGTAGAAAAATACTTAAACGAATGCATCGAAAGCGTCTTGAATCAGACATATAAAGATTATGAAATTATTTTGGTGGATGATGGATCTACAGATTCCAGCGGTCATATATGTGATAGCTATATGACCGCGGATTCACGAGTTCGGGTAATTCATCAGAAAAATGGAGGTCTCTCAGCAGCTCGAAATACTGGATTGAAAGAAGCAAAAGGAGAGTATATTTATTTCCTTGATAGTGACGATTATATTGAAAATCATACATTGGGACATTTGGTAGAAGCGGCTGTGAAGGAAATTGCGGATGCGGTCTTTTTTGACGGTTATGTGTTTTTCGATGAATGTGAAGATGATCAATCTGTATCTGGATATAGTCGTAGAGAATGTTATAAGACGCAAAAAGGAAGGGAAATGTTGCTGCAGCTTCTCCTGAATGATGAATATCGTACTGCAGTGCCATTAATGTTTTATAAAAAAGAATATCTTACAAATCATAATCTATGGTTTCTAGATGGAATTCTACATGAAGATGAATTATTTACCTTCCTAGTGTTTAACGCAAATGGTATGGTAGCACATTGTCATGAGCAATTATATGCCAGAAGAATACGCCCTGGTTCAATTATGACTGGTTCTAAAATGCTTAGAAGATATGAAAGTTTACTAAGAATTTATCAAGAAATTGAATCGGGTTATAAAATTGGCAATGTTGCAGGAAAAGCAGCTGATCTCTATATGATTCGAGTTGCAAAAAGCGTGTGGGGTAAATTTCAGTCTCTTGAGGAAAAAGATAAAGAAAAAGTTTTTATTGAGTATCAAAGATTCTGTAAAAATGTATTAGGTCATAATGGATTTGGCGATTCAAAACTGAAAATTAAATGTTCAACTGGAATTCAAAAACAGCTTTATCGTGTGGAGTATAAGCTGAATCAAATAATAAAGAGGAACCAATGATGAACAAAAAGGTATCTTTTTTTATTGACTCCATGGGTGGAGGTGGAGCAGAACGAGTAATTTCTGTACTGGCTAATGAATTATCAAATAGAGGATATTCTGTTGATATAGTTATGTGGATGAATCGGGATATTGCATACAATCTTGCAGATGAAGTTTCAGTTTTTTATGCAGATGAAATGCCGGTTACTTCGTTTCATGGCAGGGTAGTTCGAAAAACTTTTTCTTTATGGAGCAGAATACGAAAACGATTTTATGTTCCTTTATTAAGAAAATTGAATTATATGGATTATCCGAAATGGAATGAGACAAGTTTTTATTTTTATGCAAAGTATGCCCTTCCATATAGGGAGTATTTAAAGATAAATAAAGATTGCACAGCTTTCGGCTTCCTTATTCGTTCTAATATTGCGTTACTTCAGGCTGCAAAGGGAACGGGTGTGAGAACGGTATTCTGTGAGCGCAACAATCCAGTCCGTCCGGACATGCCAGCGAATATTATGAAAATCAGAGATCGTATTTATCCCCGATGTCATGCGGCGGTCTTTCAGACAGAAGAGGAGAGAGAGTATTATACAAAGTTAAAATGTGATACTGCAGTCATCCCAAACCCAATAAAGGAAAATCTGCCTGAACGTTTTACAGGACAAAGGAAACATGAAATTGTCAATTTTTGTCGTCTGAATAAGCAAAAGAATATCCCGTTGCTAATTGATGCTTTTGAACTTTTGCAGAAGGAATATCCGGATTATAAACTTCGGATTTATGGGAGAGGAGAGGAGAAAGATAATCTTATCTCATATATAAAAGAAAAGGAACTGGAATCATCAGTTTTTTTCGAAGACTTTGCTACAGATATTCATGAGCAAATTGTAGATGCTGCAATGTTTGCCTTTACTTCAGATTATGAGGGCCTTTCTAATTCTATGATTGAGGCGATGGCGATTGGACTTCCATGTGTATGTACAGACTGTGCCGGTGGTGGGGCAAGAATGATGATACAGGATCATGTGAATGGAATACTTGTTCCGGTCGGAGATGCGCAGGCCGTATATAAAGGAATGAAGGAAATTATTGAAAATAAAGGATTGGCAGAGGGTCTTTCTAAAGAGGCTTCGAAAGTTCGAGAACAATTAAGTATAAACAAGATTGTGGATCAATGGGAAGAAATTATTTGATTGATGGGGATGATAAAGTGAAAAAAGTTTATATAACAGCGTTAACAAACGAAAGATATATACCGGGCGCTATGGCTTTGGTTAGATCATTAAAGGAAGTTAATACGAAATATGATATTGCGATAATGATTCCGGTAGAGAAGGAAGATGAATTGGCGAGAAAAATTAACAATTATGGAATATTAGATGTTCCGGGTGTTTTTCTTTTGCCAAAGGAAAATATCACATTATTCGAAAAGGATGATTTGGCAACAATAGAGGACAAATATGATTATTGGAAAGATTCTTTTTTTAAACTTCAAGCAACAGGATGTACAGAATTTGACAAAATAATTCTTCTTGATTGTGATCAAATGACAGTAAAAAACATAGATCATTTATTTGATTCACCACCTTTAACTTCAACTATTTGCGGAAAATGTGTGCATAATGATTGGAATGGCCTGTCATCTGGACTATTAGTGATGGAACCATCTGATGCAATTCATGAAAAGCTACTTTCATTTATTATTCCCGCCATCAGATTTAAAGCATCAAAAAAACAGCAGGCAGGTGATCAGGATGTATTTCATTTAGCATTTCCTGAATGGAGAAATAATAAGAAGTTGCATATTTCTGAACGGTATAATATTTGTTGGGGGTGGATTTCTGATCTTTGTAAAAAAGAAAAATGTAAACCGAAAGATTTCTATATGATTCATTTCCCAGGGAAAGAGAAACCATGGGATCATGGGAAATATTATTATTTAAAAATATTTGTTTCGCTCATTATTCATGGTAGAGTGGATAAATTGTTTTATAAGACAAAAATATGGAGAAAGTATAGGTATTTGTGTGATCATATATAAAATATTTTCTGTTCGCATAAAGAATTGTTTGTAATAAATTGATATGCCTATACTTAAAATATCTTTTTAAGTGGAATTTCGAAGGAGATAATAACTCATGCAAGAGCAACAGACCTGGAAGACTCATATTACTTCATCTAACAGTAAAATTAATATTAATTTTAAGGAAATCTGGGATTATAGAGATCTGATTGTACTATTTGTGAAGCGAGACTTTACATCAAAATATAAACAGACCGTACTTGGACCATTATGGGCTGTAATTCAGCCATTGCTTACAACGGTAGTATTTTCTATTGTCTTTGGAAGTTTGGCGCAATTAACGACAGCAGATGTACGTGGAGAAAGTTTGGAGATGCCATCCTTCTTGTTTTACATGATAGGTACAGTAACATGGTCTTATTTTTCGACAACGGTTACGGCTAATTCAAATACATTTATTACGAACCGTGCGATTATGGGGAAGGTGTATTATCCGCGCATCGTTACTCCTATTGCGACCGCTTTAGCGAATTTAATTTCATTTTTTATTCAGATTGTGCTGTTTTGCGGAATTGCATTGATTTGTAATGTGGTCGGGATTGCACAGATTCATTTGTCAATATATTTACTGTTATTCCCTATATTGGTTTTGCAATTAGTAATGCTTAGTACTGGTATTGGAATTATTATTTCTGCGCTTACGACAAAGTATCGTGATCTTGCTATGTTAGTAGGATTTGGATTGCAGTTATGGCAATATTTGTCACCTATTCCTTACGGACTTGCGCTGATTCCGGAGAAATATCTAGGATTGTATTTATTAAATCCGGTTACACCGATTGTCACGACCATGCGACTGGCATTTTTTGGCGTTGGGTATTTTAATTCATTATATTACATTATTAGTTTAATTGTTACTTTGGTTGTGTTTTTCGTCGGGTTAATCCTATTTAATAAAATAGAGAGAACCTTTATGGATACTGTATAAGGCGATAGGAGAAATAAAATGGACGAATTAATGATAAAAATTGATAATGTCACAAAAGAATATCGCCTTGGTGCAATTGGCGGAACAACACTTCGAGAAGAATTACAGCGTGCAAGAGCAAAGAGAAAACATCAGGAGGATCCAACACTAAAAATTGGTCAGACAAGAGCGGATTCTAATGAGCGATTTATGGCATTGAATGGTGTTTCTTTTGAGGTGAAAAAGGGAGAAGCAGTAGGAATTATAGGACATAATGGTGCAGGGAAATCAACTTTATTGAAACTTGTCACCAGAATTACGGCACCGACAACCGGCGATATTTATCTGAATGGCCGGGTTGCTTCTATGCTTGAAGTGGGAACTGGCTTTCATCCGGAATTGACAGGGCGCGAAAATGTGTACTTAAATGGTGCAATCCTTGGTATGACAAAAAAAGAAATTGATGCAAAGATGGAAGACATCATTGAATTTTCAGAAGTGCGTCAATTTATTGATACACCGGTAAAGCGTTATTCATCGGGTATGTATGTAAAGCTGGCATTCTCTGTTGCAGCGCATCTTGATTCTGAAATTATGATTATGGATGAGGTACTTGCGGTAGGAGATGTGGCATTTCAGAATAAATGTATCAAGAAAATGCGAGAGGTTGCGGATTCTGGTAGAACCATTCTTTATGTAAGTCATAATATGTCTACAATTCGAAGTCTTTGTGATAGATGTATCGTATTAAGTAAAGGGCAGGTTATCTTTCAGGGAGAGGTAGAGGAGGCGATTTCTCATTATGTGACAAAGGACTTTGCTTTAACAAATGAAATCAACCTGGGAGAACAGCAACGACCATATTCAACTACTGAACTTTGTCATATGACAAAGATGACTTTGGATAATGCGGATGCAGTTTATGACATGGGAGATGTATTGGGGTTCTCCTTGGAGTGGACTGCAAAACAAACATTTGAGCGCATGAAGATGCGTATCGGAATTTTTACTGTTAGTCAGATGGCGGTGGGAATAACATTTTCCCAAGAATTTCCAGTAAAAAAAGGGAATAATAAACAGAAATTTTCGATAGATATCTCTAAATTGCTACCAGGTAAATATTGCCTTGAGTTGATTATGACAGAAGTAGATAATGCCGGAATGCTGGTGAAGCATGATGTACTGAATCGAGATGTCATCATGTTTGAAGTCCAGGCAACAGAGGAGAAGAAGGTGTTTCGAGCTTCGAACGCTTCCTGGGGATTTTATGAACTTCCAGAGATAATTTGTTTAAATAGTGATTGATAATTTTCACGATAGGGTTAGCTGTTTGAGAGTAGATTATTAATATAATAGTGGTTATTTTAGAGTCTGCGAATTTAAAGGAATGGTAGAATATGCAAGAAAAAATTTATGTTATTATACCGGTATACAATGTTGAAAAGTATCTTGAAAGATGTATTAATAGTGTACATAATCAGACGTATAAGAAGGTAGAAGTTATTTTGATAGATGACGGATCATCAGATGCTTCCCCGTTATTATGTGATAAATATTCAGAAATATATAATAATATTAGTGTTATTCATCAAAAAAATGGAGGGCTTTCTGTTGCTAGAAATACAGGAATAGAGTATGTACTCAAACAAGAAGATTTAAATAATTCATATATTAATTTCGTTGATAGTGATGATTATGTTCATCCTTATTATTTAGAATATTTGATGAGAGCGATAAAAGAATCAAAATGTAATATTAGTTGTTGTTATTATTCGGTAACAGAAAAAAATGAGTTGGAAATATCGGAAATGAATTTTCAATATGAATGTATGACGCCGGAACAATTATGGGTGAAAAATCGTTCAAATGGATTATTAGCATGGGGGAAATTATATAGAACTGAATGTTTTAAGGAAATCAGGTATCCAGTTGGGAAAATATATGAAGATGAAGCGACAACATATAAATTGATTTTTGCAGAGGAAAAGATAGCTTATATAACAATACCACTGTACTATTATTTTATAAATTACGCAAGTATATCAAGGAATGAATGGAAACCTTGCAGATTGGATCAATTAGATGGTCTTGAGCAGCAGATAGAATTCTTTAGACAAAATCAATATAAGTTAGCATTAGAAAAGTCTATGGATGGATTATGCTATCATGCATTGTTATCTTTAAGATACATAGAGGTTTTATCCCCTAAATATGATGATCTGAAAAAAGGGGTTAGAAGAAGATGTGAAAATGCATTAATTGCTTATGGAAAAGAATTTGGCTATGCAAGAGCTGTTAGAAAGTGGTTCAACTATAGGTATTTAAAACGATTCAAAAAAATGTTAGAAAGAGAAAGTATATTTACTTGTTTTGCTAGAAAAGTAAAAGAAAAATTGGTATATAAGAAGAATATGTAATGATGCTTGAACGATTTGTGATGTGGAACTATAAAATTGTTTTATTAGTAGAGTAGAAATTATGTTAAGTCCAATTATTACAGTATTTATGTATTTTCCTTTAAAAACTTTTATCAATTTCATAGTGATGTTTGGAATTGCTTTTTTTGCATATCTCAGATTACGTCGGCTTTATAGGAATGGATTGATTGTCAAAAGATGTGCTATAGCAGAATGGCTTCTGGTATTCTACATAGAATTACTATTCTTTTTTTCAGTATTTGGAAGAAGATCTTGGTCATATTACCGATATCATTTGGAAGTTGGATGGTCTTACCGTTCCTTGCTGGAATCAGGAGATACGGACATGCTGAAGCAGATCTTGCTGAATGTTATACTTTTTATTCCGGTAGGTGTGCTTGCAGCATATATCACGAAAAAGCATAAGTTTATTAAGGCAATCTGTCTGGGTCTTTTGATTACAGTTACGATTGAATGCCTACAGCTGGTGATGCGCACAGGCAATTTTGAATTTGATGATATGATTAATAATGTATTAGGAGTTGCGATTGGAGGGATTCCGGTTGCCGGATATTATTATGTATTAAGGCTAAGAAGTAAATCAACAAAAACAGGGCATTCAGGGAATAGTGAGGAAGCAGATGAGATACGTTAATAATGATGAGTACATTCCAATACTAAAGGAAATCATTGAAAGTGGGAACACGGTGAGTATGGTTGTCAGCGGGAATTCCATGCGCCCGCTTATTACACATCAGAAGGATAGTGTTCAATTGGAGGCGCCAAATCGTCCGTTGAAAAAGGGTGATATTGTTTTCTATCAACGCGCGAATGGACGATATATTCTGCATCGGATATGCCGAACTGATTCAAAAGGACATATGTGGTGCATTGGCGATGCACAGACTGTGATAGAAGGTCCACTGGATCAGAAGTGTGTATTTGCTATTGTAACATCTATTTATCGAAAAGGAAAAAGATATTATCCAAAAGATTTTGTATGGAAATTCTTTCAATATGTCTGGATTCGTATGATTCCAATCAGACCGTATGCAGTTTCTTTTTACGGCTTTCTGTGCCGGTTCAGACCTAAAAAATAGCAAGTTTAGGTCTGAACCAGTGTGTAGTTGTAGTTAGATTACAATTATATCTGATAAAATTCTTTATACCATTCTGCAAATTTTCGCAGTCCGTTTCTCAACGGAGTTGCCGGTTTGAAGCCAAAGTCTCTTTCCAGCGGTGCGGTATCTGCGTAAGTGACAGGCACATCTCCGGCCTGCATGGGAACCAGCTCCTTATGTGCTTCAAAATCATAATTATCAGGAAGTACACCGGCGCGAATCAGTTCCTGCTGCAGGATATCTACAAAGTCAAGCAGGTTTTCAGGATTGCTGTTTCCGATGTTATAAACGGCATATGGGGGAAGTGGCAATCCGTCTTCACCGTTCTTTCGTTCAGGCGCACCCTGCATGACTCTTTTTACACCTTCTACAATATCATCTATATAAGTGAAATCCCTTTTGCAATTTCCATAGTTGAATATTTGAATGGTCTGACCCTTTAGTAATTTATTTGTGAAGCCAAAGTAAGCCATATCCGGTCTTCCGGCAGGGCCATATACGGTGAAGAAACGCAAACCGGTGGATGGAATGTTATATAGCTTTGCATAAGCATGTGCCATGAGTTCGTTGCTTTTCTTTGTCGCGGCATAGAGAGACACCGGGTTATCTACTTTGTCATCCGTGCTGTAGGGCACCTTTTTGTTGGTGCCGTAGACAGAAGAGGAAGAGGCATATACAAGATGCTCCACACCTTTGGCGTCATTATCGTAGGAATGACGACAGGCTTCCAGAATGTTATAGAAGCCGATCAGATTCGATTGAATATAAGAATCCGGATTCGTAATGGAGTAACGGACACCGGCCTGGGCTGCCAGGTTTACAACGATATCAGGCTTATATTCAGTAAAAATATTCTGAACAACAGCACTATCAGCAATATTTCCAAGAATAAAGGTGAAGTTGGATGCAGGATGCTTTTCAGCTTCCTTTTTGATTTCGTTCAGGCGCCAGTCCTTAATATTTACATCATAATAATCGGTTCTGGAATCAACAGAAACGATGTGGATTGGTTCTATTGTTCTTAAAAGCTCCATAATAAGATTTGCACCGATGAATCCGATACCACCGGTTACAAATACAGTTTTGTTGGTTAAATCTATTTTTTGCATATCAATGCTCCCTTTCTATCCAGAATGTTTTGGCTTAGTCGCGGCGGAAAATGTCACGGGTGTATACTTTTTCTGCCACGTCATCCAGACATGAATCATAGCGGTTTGCGATGATGGCCTGAGAGACTGCCTTAAATTCCTTCAGATCGCCGATGACCCGGCTCCCGAAGAAGGTGGAACCTGCCGGAAGAGTTGGCTCATAGATGACAACCGTAGCACCTTTTGCTTTGATTCGTTTCATTACGCCCTGGATAGAAGACTGGCGGAAGTTATCAGAATTACTTTTCATAGTCAGACGATATACTCCGACAATTACTTCTTTCTCTCTGCTAAGGTCCCACGTGGAATTTGCTTCATAAGCACCGGCAAGTTCAAGAACACGGTCAGCGATGAAATCTTTACGGGTCCGATTAGATTCGACAATTGCTTCAATCAGATTCTCAGGGACATCCTGGAAATTTGCCAGCAGCTGTTTGGTATCCTTTGGCAGGCAGTAGCCGCCATATCCGAAGGAAGGGTTGTTATAATGGCTTCCGATACGTGGATCCAGACATACACCGTTGATGATCTGCTGCGTATTAAGTCCCTTGGATTCAGCATAGGTATCCAGCTCGTTGAAATAAGATACCCGAAGTGCCAGATAGGTGTTGGCAAAGAGCTTTACAGCTTCTGCTTCGGTGAAGCCCATGAACAGAGTATCGATATTGTCCTTGATAGCACCCTGCTGCAAAAGAGCAGCAAAGGTGTGGGCGGCTTCTTCTGATTCTTCATCACAGCTTACAATGATACGTGACGGATACAGATTATCATACAAGGCCCTGGATTCGCGCAGAAATTCCGGACTAAAGATGAGGTTCTTAGTGTGGAACGTTTCGCGGGTTTTTTTGGTATATCCGACAGGAATCGTAGATTTGATGACCATGACAGCATTTGGATTTACTTTCAGTACAAGCCTGATCACATCTTCTACAGCGGAGCAGTCAAAGAAGTTTTTCTTGCCGTCGTAATTAGTGGGTGCGGCAATTATTACGAAGTCAGCTTCTGCATAAGCGGTTGAGCCATCTAAGGTAGCGGTCAGATCCAGATCTTTTTCTGCCAGATATTTTTCAATATATTCATCCTGGATAGGAGACTTGCGGTTGTTGATCAAATCAACCTTCTCAGGAACGATATCAACAGCAGTTACATGATTATGCTGTGCAAGAAGAGTTGCAATGGAAAGACCTACATATCCGGTTCCGGCAACGGCAATGTTATATTTTTTCATAGTGGCAGACCTGGTGGGGGTATCCTTTTTAAGATTCTCAGAATCAATGAAAAGATCAGTAATATTGAACCCCAGAGCGCTGCTTAAACTTTCCAGTTGTTCCAGTGAGGGGGTGTAATCCTGCTTTTCGATCCTGCTGATCATAGCACGGTTGATGCCTGTTTCTGCAGCAAGCTGCATTTGGCTTAAATGTCTGGATTTACGAAGAGTGGACACGGTTTGTGCCAGCTTTTCAGTAGAAAAAGTATTCATAATGTATTTCCCTATCTGTAAAATGTTAATACTGATTACGTTATATCCATAAAATGATATCTAAAAGAACAAAAAAAGTCAATAAGAAAACATGATTATCGAAAATGTTATTTTAAATAACATTTGATATATATATAAAAACATAATATAATGTAAGCAAAGTGGTCATAATCGGAGGGAAAATATGTTATTTTCAGTAATTGTACCGGTTTATAATGCGGAGACTTCAATTAGACACTGTGTTGACAGTATCTATAAACAGAATATAGATGATATAGAAATTATTCTGATTGATGATCAATCGACGGATAAGAGCTGGTCCGTCATATGTGAAATGGCAAAAGTTCATCCGGAGATTAGATGTGAACAGATTCCGCATGGCGGAGCAGGTGCTGCTCGTAATGCAGGCCTGAAACTGGCTACCGGAGAGTATGTCCTGTTTATGGATGCGGATGATTTTTGGATGGAAGAATCTTTGCTGAGCAGCCTGCAGAGTATGATTCGATACAATCATACTGATATATTTATGTATCAGATGGTGAAAGTGACAGAAGGCGGAGTGATTCTGAAGCGATATAAGAAACCACCGTTTGTTCATGAAAATGTAGTTCTGCGGGTAAGGGATGTGTATACGGATCTGGTATCAGATGGGCAGGTTCTGGCATCTGCCTGTAATAAATGTGTGAAAAGAAAGCTTTTAAACGGGCATTCCATTTCATTTGTGGAGGGGCTTCGTGGAGAAGACATAGACTGGGTGCTGCAGCTTTTTTCGTATGCGCAGACAATCTGCCTGCTGAATCTTGATGCTTATGCATATACACAGCATAAAACAGGATCACGAAGTACAGAAAAAGATGCAGTGAATGACTTGGCTGTGATTATTTCTGACTGGGCAGAAAGACTGAAAAAAGGAAACATCAGTCATGTACGGGCAGTGGCAGGTCTGGTAGCTTTTGAATATGGAATCTGTATGGGGAATGTATCAAATCTGCGAAAAGATACAAAAGAGCTTATGCTTGGACATCAGTACTTGCTGAAATATGGATTGGATCGAAAGACTAAATTGATTTATCGTTTTTATCAAATATTTGGATTTAGCATTACATGCTGGTGTATTCATTTGTATCTGCGTATCAGAGCAATCTGGTAGATTGTTTATGAAATAATAAGGAGAAGCAGCTGTTTTGAGACGGCAGGAAGAAGAGATGAAACAGGAATATCAGGATTATATTACTTTATTAAGATCGTTTGTTAAAGAAGAAAAACCCAAGTTGAGTCAGGAGATAAACTGGCCGGAAATTATCCAATGTGCCAATATAAACAGTACAATGGGAATTGTCGGGTATATTTTGATGCTGTACAAAGATCTGGCAGATTCAGATTTGAATAATTTTGGCAGACAGCGATGTATGCATGAGATTGCGCTCTATTCCAGGAGGGCAGAACAGATGAACCAGTTAATATGCCAATTAAATGCACACCAGATTGATCATTTGCTGTTTAAAGGATTTATAGTAAGAGATTATTATACCAGTTGTCCGGAGTTGAGAACATTTGGGGATATTGACTTTGTTATCCGAAAGGAAGATCGCAAAAAATGTGATGAATTGATGAAGGAGCTGGGCTATGAACCACATGAGGACTGGGAGCCTGTTTACAGTTATACCAAAGGTATGGAATATTATGAGATTCATACGGATGTAATGGAAGTGGATGTGTCAGATAAAGCGGATTATCGGGAATATTACAGTCATATCTGGGAGCATGTAAGAAAGAGATTTCCGGAATCAGCGTCCTATTCTTATGAATTTGACCCGGAATTTCATTTTTTGTATTTGCTGACTCATATTGCGAAGCACATCAGTGTATCCGGTGCTGGGATTCGTATGTATCTGGATATTGCTTTTTTCATAAAACATTTTGAAGATACGATTGACTGGGCATGGATAAAGGAGCAGTTAAAGATATTAAAATTTGAAGATTTTGCCAATATTACTTTTAATGCAGTGGAGAGATGGTTTGGGGTTTCAAGTCCGGTGCCGATTCGCAAACTGTCGGATGAGATTATGGATGCATTTACAGTCTTTACATTGGAAGGCGGTGTGTTTGGCAAAGTGGGACGGGACAGAAGTGTAGTTTTCCTGAAACAGCAGGATAGGAATGAAGAGAAGGTTTCCCGTTTTAAAACTCTTATGTTTCATATATTTCCACCAATCTCCAGTCTGGAGAATCGATATACATATCTTCAAAAGCATCATTGGCTTCTGCCGTTTGCCTGGGGTCATCGTCTGATTGGAAACCATGGATCATGGGGGCGTTATGCCGATCATGCGAAAGGAATTATGAACGCAGATACGGAAGAAGTACTGAGATTGAAGAAAATGTATAAAGAGATTGGGCTTTAGATTGGAATATAGAGAATGAAAGTATTAGATTTGGACATGGATTTTTTTTCAGAAACACCGGCAGTGGACATTCCGGAAGATTGTGAAGAACGATTGGATGAAGAAGTGTATGGGAAAGGTGTTTTCTCGGAAGAGCGAGTCCGGACATTTTTGGAGAAGAATCTGGGGCTGTCGAAGAAGAATAAAATTCCGGGAAGAATTGTCAGGGGACATAACGAAGCCTTGTACTTTTGGCAGGAATTGATCGCATGCGGGAAATTGCAGGCGCCTTTTGAAGTGGTGCATGTGGATTCACATGGGGATCTGGGATGCGGCGGCTGGGAAGCATTTGAGCATATTGTAAAAAACATGCTTCAATGGGAAGTAAAAGAGCGTTCGTTACATTGCGGTTATCTGGATTCTGAAGGAAAAGTCAAAAAAGAAGGAATCGGAGATTATCTTCTCTTTGCAATTGCGTATCGCATGATTTCCAGACTGACATACTGTGCCAATCCATACAAAGAGCATGATGACTTTTGTTGGGGAATCCTGAAAGATCTTGAAGAAAATTATGGGTCTGATTCATGTGTAGAGAATACCATTCAGCTCTTATACAACCCGGATATGGAATTTCCGTTTTATTGTCCACAGGAGAGAAAGGGTTATGATAAATTCCTGGAACACAGTATTCGGGAGCCGGAAGTTCCGTTTACGATTTTTCCTACGTATGAATCAGTTCATTATAAGGGCGATTATGATTTTGTGGTAATGGCGCAGTCTCCAAATTATACTCCGGCAAGCGCAGACTTCATCATGGATGTGGTGCGGGATTATATAATTGAAATATAAAGATACTGCGTAGGAATCATTTTCTCGTATGGGAGGGTAGGATCATCTGGCGGAAGCAGATGATCACGGAAATGTTACAGCGCCTCCTGTATACTGGGAGGCGATCTATCAGATCACGGATGCCATGAGAGCACGCGGTGAGAAAGGTACATAGGGCGGAGACAGGGCTTCGGCTTATGAATGTAGTGATAGATGAATCAGGGGAATGATATGATAGGAAGGAAAGTGGCAAAAACGGTGTTGGATGTGAATACCATGCTTGGCCTCTTGTCTTCGATTGTTACAATCGAGGAGGCTGCCAGGGGGTGGTTTGGCGCTGCCCGACGAAGATTTAAAAAGAAAGAATTTGATCTGAATACATACCAGACGGAGGATCCGCTGCTTCAGGCGCAGCTGGATGCATTTAAGTCTGCTCTTTTGGAAACGGGAAGACCGGAGATATTTTCAAGGGAGCAGATTGAATTATATAAAGGGGAGTTTTATAAGGACATCGGATGCCGTTATCTGGAACGAAAGGAACTGGGAAAGGTCATAGATGACATTTTCGCGGATCTGAATCAATATATCAGAAGTCAGATGTCAGTGGGAGAAACGGTTCTGTGGAAGCAAGGTGAGAGGACTCAGCAGATGATCCGGGAGGTGGAACAGAAGGTTGCGGATCATCCGTCGAAGGATGTGGAGGTCTGCCGATTACTGACGGCTGCTCCGCCGAAGGTTCCGGCTGCATATGCATACCGGGAGCAGATGCTGGAAGAACTCGTGGATCTGGCGGGACGATATGAGGATCTGGCGATCTGGGGCATTGGTGGAATCGGGAAGACGACGGTGGCAAGAGATCTGTTTTGCCGGATGGAAGAGTCGGACGATTATCTGGCGTGGCTGGAGTATAGCGGAAATCTGAAGAAGGATATCATTTTCGCCGGAGTGGCGGATGCGATTCAGAAAGGGCAGGAAGAGATGGAGGCATTTCTTCTAAGACACCGGGGACATGTTCTGTTCTTTGTGGATAATGCCGATGAAAGACTGTTTCAGGATCCGTATTTCCGGGAGCTGGACGGAACGGTTCGCTTTATTGTTACGACCAGACGAAATGACATTCCGGACATGTTTTATTCTTATGAAGTTCCGGCTCTGTCGGAAGATCATGCGTGTGAATTGTTCTGGAGATATTATGGGGCAAGAGATGCGAAAGCCGAAGTCGTGGTCAGGAAGTTTTTGAGGAAAATGCAGTGTCATACTCTGATGATAGAGATGGCGGCAAAGACGGCGCGCTGGGCGGAGTGTCCGCTGGAGGAATATCTTCACAGTGTTTTGGAGCAGGGGTATGAGACATCGGCCGATACGATCGCGACATCACATGATACAGAAGAAGATACGATTGCAAGGCATCTGATCCACCTCTATCACATGCAGAAACTGTCGGAGACGGAGACTTATATTCTGAAGAATTTTGCGGTTGCGCCGGAGGAAGTGCTGCCGTATGCTTTCCGGAGATGGATTGCCGGGGAGCATGCGCAGGAAGATGCGCTGAAACCGGAGTTTCGGAATCTGTGTAAACGGGGATGGATTGCAAAGGTCAGTACCGGATACGAGATGCATCCGGTTGTCCGGGAGGCCATACTGCTGCAGGACAAGCCTGCATTTGAGGATGTGCATGCGTTGATCTGGCATATATTGGATGATGAGGAAGCCTTTTTTGATGAAAGTCTGGACTATGAGACTGTCTGCGGCAGGATCCGGCTGGTGGACTCGCTGGTCAGACATTTTCCGCCGAAGGAGCAGGAAGCGATGCAGACAGTAATGACCGTACTCGTTGTGGCATGTAAGAATTACTGTATGTTTGATAAGGCGATCAGTTACGCGGATCTGGATCTGGAACTGAATCTGGAGAACTATGGTGTCTGTCATCCATATACGGAAGAATCACTGTACAATAAGGCTCTTGTGCTGGAGGCCATGCAGCAGTATCGGGAGGCGATTGGCTGGTGTGAGATCCTGCTGAAAGTGACGAAAGTATTGTGGAAGGATGAGAATCATAAGCATTATTTCTTGGCATATCGGCTATATGGAACGATGCTTGCAAAAAGCAGGCGGTACAGAGAGGCGATTGAGACTTTTGATCGGGCTTTGAAGATTGAAAATGAAGTGATCACGGAGCAAGACCGGCTGGTGATTGAGTTTAATAAGATCAGTGTCTGGATGGAAATGCAGCAGTATCGGCTGGCTGAGCGGTTATTGGCAGAGCGGGAAGCGGACTTCTATCGGGTATTCGGGGGAGATCACATTTACACTGCTACTTTGTATCAGAACAAAGCCAATCTCTATGCAAATAAATATGATTTTGAGCATGCGCTGGAATATGACCGTAAGGCGCTGGACATCCGGAGGAAAAAGCTAAAGGACGGGCATGTTGATACGGCCCAGTCTTATTATGCGGTTGCGGAGGACCGATCCATCCTGGGCGTGGACATCGGGGAGGATCTGGATGAGGTGATCGATTACGCGCAGAAGGCGTACCGGACGTGGGAGAAACTGCTGGGAGAAGATGATAAGTACACACGTATGGCGCTGCGGCTGCTTCGGAAGCTGCAGAATCCGGAGTAGTATGAAGAAAGGGGTTGCATGATTTTTATTCCTGTGTTAAAATAACTTCACTTACAGATAATCATATCTGTATCTATCGGAACTGGATCTTACAGTTCCAGTATTTCAAAACAGCCGGATGGCTGTCAGCGAGAATGATCTCTCGGAAATTCATGATAAGTGATGCAGGATAATTTAAAAGTGAAGTTTTACACGGACGGCCTTGAAGAAAAGAAATATTTCGCTTATACTAAAGTTAAGTATACGCTCCGCGAGCGATATGCAGGGAATCTGTTCCGTATGAAACGGAAAGGAGATTCTATGGCGAAAGAGAACCGACAGGTGAAAAATAGTGTGTTAGTGGATTTGTTCTACGAAGATGAGTCTGCAGAAGACAATGATCGTATGCTGTACAATGCGTTGCATGAGGAACCGTTGCCGGAAGGAACAGAGATTCAGAAGATCCGTGTAGATAACGTATTGTATATGAACTTTAAAAATGATTTTTCTTTCGGTGCGGGAGGAAAAGTGCTGGTTCTGGGAGAGCATCAGTCAACGATCAATAAAAATATGCCGCTTCGCAATCTGATGTATACCGGCAGGGCATATGAACAGCTGGTTCCGGTAAAGAAGCGGTATAAGCGGGAGATTGTGAAGCTTCCCAAACCGGAGTTCTATACTTTTTATAATGGAAAGGCACCGATGGAAAAAGAAAAGATCCTGAAATTATCTGACGCATATGAAGTTCAGGATGATGATCCGATGCTGGAACTTCAGGTGAAGGTAATCAATATTAATCCAGATGCCGGACATGAGGTGCTGGAAAAGTGCCCGATCCTGAAAGAGTATGGTCAGTTTATTGATACGATCCGGAAGTATCAGGATGAGGGGGACGAAGATGCATACGAACATGCAATCAAAGAATGCATTCGACAGGGGATACTTGCAGACTATCTGACAAAGAGGGGAAGCGAGGTAGTAAATATGCTGGTAGCGGAATATGATTACGAAATGGATATAGAAGTGCAGAGGGAGGAAGCTTTTGAAGAAGGAGAGAGGCTGGGCCGTATGGAAGGAGAGAGGCTGGGCTGTGATAAGGGAGAACTGCTAAAGTTAATTGAGCTTGTGGTCAGGAGATTAAGAAAAGGGGATACCGCAGAGCAGACGACAGAACTTCTGGAGGAGCCGCCGGAAGTGATTCGAAAGATATACGAAGCGGCCGGGGAATTTGCGCCGGAATACGATGTGCAGAGTATCTACAGAAAATATATCGGTGATTGAAAAAATGGCAGATTTCAATATTAATCCGGATGCCGGACATGAGGTGCCGGAAAAGTGCCCGATCTTAAAAGAGTATGGTCAGTTTATTGATACGATTCGGAAGTATCAGGATGAGGGAGAGGAAGATGCATACGAACATGCAATCAAAGAATGCATTCGACAGGGGATACTTGCAGACTGTCTGACCAAGAGGGGAAGCGAGGTAGTAAATATGTTGGTAGCAGAATATGATTACGAAATGGATATAGAAGTGCAGAGGGAGGAAGCTTTTGAAGAAGGAGAGAGGCTGGGCCGTATGGAAGGAGAGAGGCTGGGGCGTATAGAAGGAGAAAGGCTGGGCCGTATGGAAGGAGAAAGGCTGGGTCGTGATAAGGGAGAGCTGTTAAAGTTAATTGAACTTGTGGTCAGGAAATTAAGAAAAGGGGATACCGCAGAGCAGACGGCAGAACTTCTGGAGGAGCCGTTGGAAGTGATTCAAAAGATTTACGAAGCTTCCGGGGAGTTTGCGCCGGAATATGATGTGCAGAGTATCTATAGAAAAATAAGCACGGGCTGGAAGGAATTATGACCAGTATATCCAAAAGCGGATTCTGCAAGGAAGAGACAGGCACCAGAGCCAGCTACGCCGGAGGAGTGTTCTATACGACACAATATTTTTAGCGGTTTCTGGGATATATTATGAAAAGAAAGTAGTGTAAAGAAAAGGGTTGCATATTTTTTACTCATGTGTTAAAATGACTTCACTTACAGATAATCATATCTGTATCTATCGGAATTGTATCTGACAGTTCCAGTATTTCAAAACAGCCGGACGGCTGTCAGCGAGAATGATCTCTCGGAAATTCATGATAAGTGATGCAGGATAATTTAAAAGTGAAGTTTTACACGGACGGCCTTGAAGAAAAGAAATATTTCGCTTATACTAAAGTTAAGTATACGCTCCGCGAGCGATATGCAGGGAATCTGTTCCGTATGAAACGGAAAGGAGATTCTATGGCGAAAGAGAACCGACAGGTGAAAAACAGTGTGTTGGTGGATTTGTTTTACGAAGATGAGTCTGCAGAAGACAATGATCGTATGTTGTACAATGCGTTGCATGAGGAACCGTTGCCGGAAGGAACAGAGATTCAGAAGATCCGGGTGGATAACGTGTTGTATATGAACTTTGAAAATGATTTTTCTTTCGGCGCGGGAGGAAAGGTGCTGGTTCTGGGAGAGCATCAGTCGACGATCAATAAAAATATGCCGCTTCGCAATCTGATGTATACCGGCAGGGCATATGAGCAGCTGGTTCCGGTAAAGAAGCGGTATAAGAGGGAGATTGTGAAGCTTCCCAAACCGGAGTTCTATACTTTTTATAATGGAAAGGCACCGATGGAAAAAGAAAAGATCCTGAAAGAGTATGGTCAGTTTATTGATACGATCCGGAAGTATCAGGATGAGGGAGACGAAGATGCATACGAACATGCAATCAAAGAATGCATTCGACAGGGGATACTTGCAGACTATCTGACAAAGAGAGGAAGCGAGGTAGTGAATATGCTGGTGGCGGAATATGATTACGAAATGGATATAGAAGTGCAGAGGGAGGAAGCTTTTGAAGAAGGAGAGAGGCTAGGCTGTGATAAGGGAGAGCTGTTAAAGTTAATTGAACTTGTGGTCAGGAGATTAAGAAAAGGGGATACCGCAGAGCAGACGGCTGAACTTCTGGAGGAGCCGCTGGACGTGATCCGAAAGATATACGAAGCGACCGGGGAATTTGCGCCGGAATACGATGTGCAGAGTATCTACAGAAAATATATCGGTGATTGAAAAAACGGCAGATTTACGGTAGAATGAATGGAGATTCTTTCGGAAAGAAGTGTATGATCATGAAGGAAAAAAAGACTCCTCCGATTCCGAATGTAGCAGAACTGGAATCGGAATTAAAGCGTGAAAAGTATAAAAATCGATACTGGACAGTATTTCGGAGCACGATATACATATTAATCACGGTGGCAGCCGTGGCTGTTCTTGTGGCGACCTTATGGCTTCCGGTTCTTCAGATCTATGGCAGTTCCATGACTCCGACTCTGGAGGAAGGGGATATCGTGGTATCCATCAAGAGTAAAACGTATGAAACCGGAGATATCGTGGCATTTTATTATAATAATAAGATCCTGATTAAGCGTGTGATTGCAGGCTCCGGGGACTGGGTGGATCTGGATGAGGACGGAACGGTATATGTCAACGGAGAAAAGCTGGATGAGCCTTATGTGAAGGATAAGGCTTTTGGAGAATGTGATCTGGAGCTTCCTTATCAGGTTCCGGAGTCCAGGATCTTTGTCATGGGAGATCACCGAAGTGTTTCTGTGGATTCCAGAAGTAAAGCGGTAGGATGTGTGGCAGAAGAACAGATTGTAGGAAAGCTGGTATGCCGTATCTGGCCACTGACAGGTCTTCAGACAATGTATTAGAGGAGTGAAGAAGACATGAAACACAGGAAACGGAGGATGCTGTTGATTGTGGCAGGAGTGCTGGTACTGGGCCTGATGCTCAGTATCTATATGTCTGCAAATTGTCTCACTGTGAACACATATACCTGGAAGACGGAAAAAATCTCCGGTAAAGTGAAGCTTGTGGTGTTATCAGATCTGCATGACCATGAATTCGGGAAGGATAATAAGCGGCTGATTGCAAAAGTGGAGGAGCAGCAGCCGGATCTGATCCTGCTGGACGGAGATATGCTGAATGAAGATTCTGAAGATGCTCATGTTCCGGTAACGCTGGTGCGTGAGCTTGTGAAGATAGCCCCGGTCTATTATGCGAAGGGAAACCATGAGGAGACGTATATGCAGGCGGGGCATGAGGAACTGATCGGGGAACTTCAGGATGCCGGAGCTGTATATCTGGATCAGGAGTATGTGGATGTACAGGTCCATGGTGAGACGATCCGCATCGGAGGTCTGTATGCGTATGCATTTGGCCTGGATGGAAATGATTCTGCAGAGGCAGTCGATCCTGAGATCCGGGAGTTTCTGGAAGCGTATCAGGATACGGATCACCTGTGCGTGATGCTTTCCCACCGGCCGGACAGTTTTATTTTTGGAGATGCGTCTTCTGTGTGGAAGGTAGATCTGGTGATCAGTGGACACAATCATGGGGGCCAGGTGGTACTTCCGGTTTTGGGCGGGGTCTTTGGCGGAGACCAGGGATATTTTCCAAAGTATATCCATGGAATGTATCAGAAAGATCAGATGCAGATATTCGCTACCAGTGGACTTGGAAGCCACAGCGAAAAGTTGCCTCGAATCAATAACATTCCGGAAATTGCCGTGATCGAGTTGCAGAACTGATAAATATGCACTAACTGCAATTTAATGCCATTACTTGCATATGTGTAAGGATTGAAATTGCCTACTTCATAGGATATAATAATATGAGCAGGAGGGATATGCAAAGAATGGCATAGAGGGAAGTAGACATGAGGATAAAGAAAGAATTTGTGCTTCGCGAAATTGCCGGTGATTACGTAATTATACCAACCGGTAAGACGGTACTGGAATTTAACGGTCTGATCACGGTCAATGAAGTGGGTGTTTCTATCTGGAAGATGTTACAGGAAGAAGTTACATTTGATCAGATTGTACAGAACATTCTGGAAGAATACGATGTAGAAGAAAGTGTTGCAAGGGAAGATATCCGGGAATTTCTGGATACATTGATAACCGGAGGTATATTAACAGGGGATCCGGAAGATGGAGAAGAACAGGAATAAGAATAAGAAAGAGATATCTGCAGGAAAAGAGTTATTGTATATCGATAAGACAGAAGTGTTGGAGAAGGGAATAGCATTATTCCCTTCTATTTATATTGAGGGAGCGGCAGCCACAGGAAAAACCTGTGCAATGAAAATGCTGAGGCGAAAGCATTCGGAAGTGGAGATACAGGCACTGGATCTTCAGGATGAAGTGAGCGCAATGAAGCGGTTTGACCGGATTCTAAGAGAATGGGATTCCTTCGTCGGAGCAAAGTGGTTGATGATTGACGGGCTGGATGCCTCTGTTTCAAAAGTCTGCGTGGAGAAGATTGCGGACTATATCCGTACCATGCCGCCGGAATCTAAAGTGATCGTTGCGGGCAGAGACTGGCCGGAAGAGGAATTTCTGGATCTGCTGTGGAAGAGACAGATGCAGATCGTTCCGCAGAAAACCCTGCAGTTTACAGAGAAAGAGATCGGTGATCTGGTGCAATACTATCACAGCAGTCTGAATCCGAAAGACATTTATCAGAGAACCGGAGGCTGGGCCGGCTGTGCAGATATGCTGATTCGTCTGTCTGTCGGTGAAGGGGCGGAGCAATCCGGTTCCGTGGAAGCGTGGATGGAATCCTATGAGATCCGGACTTATGTGAAGCGGCAGATTCTGGATCCATTGTCTGCGGAAGAACGGGAAATGATGCAGCGCGCGATCTTATGTCCCTGGTTCACGGAGGAGCTGTGCAGCGAAGTGTGGCAGGCAAGGAAGATATCTGGGATTCTGGAAAGACTTGGAAGGAAGGGGCTGCTGGTGCATGATAAGCAGAAGAACCGGTGGAAGGCAGCACTCATATTGCAGGAGAATTACAGGATAAAAGCATCGGTATTGCAGGAGAATCACAAGATGGAAATGCCGATATTGCAGGCACATCATGTCCGGTATGCGGATCCTGATCTCTGGAAACAGCTTGGAAGCTGGTATGAAAAGCACGGCAATCTCAAAGAAGCGCTCCAGTGCCTGAAGAAGTCGAAAGAGAAAGCAGCCTATCGAAGCTGTATGCTCCGGCATTATTCAGAGGTTCCGTTACTGGGAATCTCGTATGCCGAAGTTATGAACTGGAAAGGAAATGAACCGGAGCTCTGCTATCTGAGAGGAATCTACCGTTATACAAGGCAGCAGATGGATGGACTTAAGGCGGAGATTCAGAATCTGAATGCGGCGCCGGAAGATGACAGCAGGAAACGGGAGATCTATCTGAATCTGACGTATCGGCAGCCGGATCTGGATCTGGACAGCTGGCTTGCGCTTCTGGAAACATACACGAAAGACAAAGAACGGATACAATTATATGATATACAGGGATATTCCTATTCCTGCCTCTGCGGACTGCGTGATCTGTCCGGATTATTTGCCTGTGCAAAAAAAGAAGAAAACAGGAAAGCCAGACTGTGGAGGGAACACCTTGGAAAGGAATCAAGGCTCAGTTACCGGCTTGCAAGGATGGAATACTATCTGGAGACAGAACGGAAAGATGTGATATCGTTAGATGACCGGAAACTGCTTTTGGAAGATTGCGAAAATAATCCGGGGGACAGGCCGGAAAGGAAGCCAATCATCTGGCAGCAGCGTCTGGCAAGACTGTATCTGCTTTGCAGGCTGCAGCAGGTGATGCCGGAAGAAGAGCACAGCAGCTCCATTCACAGCCTGGCGTTGTCCCTGCAGCAGGAGGAGCACTCGGTATGCAAAAGGATAACAGATGCCGTACTCTGTCTGTATGCACCGGCAGACAACCGGAGAGAACGTCTGGCAAAGTGGCTGGTCAGTGCAGAACAGAGTGCGGAAATTCTGGCAGATGAGGAATGTTATGCGATACTGTGCTGCCGGGCCAAGGGGTGTCTGCAGCTGAACCAGTATAAACGCGCAGAAAAGATTCTGCATTATCTGGTTCCTTATCTGCAGCTGTACAGACGTTATAAACATCTGGCGGAAGCCCTGTTTCAGCAGGCGGTGATCCACTGGGCAGAAAAGAGAAAAGGACAGGCCCTGAAGGATACGATTGAGTCCTTTGTGGTAAATGGAACTTCTCGCTACGTCGGATTTTATACCGAGTATGACAGAACAGGAAAAGCAGTACTGGAAGACCATATTGACTGGCTCAGCAAAAATGCGCCCGGAGGATGGCACAGGAAGAAAAAGTACAATTACGGTAATGTTCTTCGCATGCCGGAAGCGGACTATATGGGGGTTGTCCTGCGATGCGCAAAGCGCCGCATGCGCTCGGACAGTTCCGGCGCAGAAGAGACTCCGGAAGAACAGCTGACCATGATGGAAACGATCATTCTGCAGGATATCAACCGGGGGCTGACCAACACACAGATCTGCGAGGAGCTGAACCTGAAACTCCCGACCGTAAAAACACATATCTATAATTTGTATAAAAAACTGGGCGTGAACAATCGCGTTCAGGCAATCCGGAGAGGAAAAGAAGAAGGAATCCTCGATGAACGATAGAGAAAAGCTAGCGTTCATCGGGGATACACTTTTTAGGACGGAAAGAAGCGAGACAACCGGAGGGGAGAAGGATAGAAAGAAGCGAGGCAACCAGAGGGGAGAAGGGCGTATAGAAAATATGTAGTCCATCACGCCCGTTTTTTCACAATTCATCCTTGAAATGGGATGATTTTTGCCTGAAAAGAGGGCGGTAGAGTGGAAGGTTTGCATTTGCGCCCAAATATATTCCATATGAGTAGAAAGAGTGGGGATGACAGCATCTTTTTTACATCTACGCCCACCGCGTGATTTTCAAGTGTCCCCTATAAACAGGATATGAGAAACTTCCGTTTATATCCTGCTTCATAGAGAGGGCTGTCTTCCACAGGTATGCATGTAAGGGCATACGGGAGAATTATATTGATCCTTCCGGTGCAAAGGTAAATTGATATCAACTGGTTCATTGCAAGAAAGTGCAAAATGAAGAAGAAAGTGCAAAATGAAGAAAAATAAGATATTGCATCTGATATAAGAGGTATGCTATACTACATCCACATCTTGGATCCAGATGAAGTCCGATTCGGATATTTCTGAAATGTCTGGACAATCGCTGTCGAAGCGATTCATAAATTCAATGGCAGTTTCGCCAGTTAACTCAAGTTTGATAAAGCGAAAAAATGAAAAACAGAATACAGAAGGAGGTTACAGCATGGGCAAGGGAAATGCTGCAGTCAGGCAGTGGATGGGTAATCCGGAGCGGTTTGCGGATTTGTTTAACGGAATGGTATTTGAAGGGGAGCAGGTGATCCAGCCGGAAGAATTGGAACCGGCGGATGGAGAGAAGGATACACTGCTGGAAGATAAGAATGGAAAACTACAGGAAGTACACAGGTACCGGGATCTTGTAATGAAGTGGAAACGAGGATGTCTGTTGGTTCTCCTGGCATGCGAGAATCAGGCAAAGGTACATTATGCTATGTCTGTCCGAAATATGTTATATGACAGTCTGTCCTATGTCGAGCAGATTCAGAATTCATGGAAGGGGAAGAAAGAGGATCTGAAAGTCGAAAAACCCTCTTCGGCAGAATTCCTGTCGAAATTTCGCAAGGGAGATAAATTGATGCCAGTCATTACATTGGTATTTTACTATGCTGACAAGCCCTGGGACGGAAGTACGGATCTGTACGGAATGCTGCAGTGGAGCAAAGATGAAAAAGAAAATATCGTCCTGAAAAAGTATGTGCAGAATTACCGGATTAACCTGATTGATGCAGGAAATATAAAAAATCTGGAACGCTTTCAAACAGATTTACAAGAGATATTCGGTATGATACAATGTAAAGAAAGTAAAGAAAAATTAATTGAATACTTAAGCGAAAAAGAGTCATACTTCCGGAATGTGGATGAAGAGACCTATCAGGCAATCCGGGAGTTCCTGCACTCCGAAAGGATATTGAAAAGTAAGATAAAGAAAGAGGAAGGAAAGGAGACGGTGGATATGTGTAAGGCATTAGAAGATCTGTATAACGATGGAATAGAGTGTGGAATAGAACAGGGCATAGAGCGTGGAATAGAGCGTGGAATAGAGCAGGGAAGTATTGCCGGATGCAAGAGAGTGAATAGGTTGAATTGCATACTGGCCGAGAAGAAGCGTATTGATGATATTATACGTGCATCGGTGGATATGGAATATCAGCAGAAGTTATTTGAGGAGTTTGCTTTGTAAGGGGAAATGAAAGAATAAGATAAATTGCGATTTATTTGAGCGAAAAGCGGGATAAATGAATCAGGAAAACGAAAGATGTCAGGGGTGAAAAAGCGCAGAGTCATCCAATGGCATCTTTTTGTCTGATTTTATGCCCTTTTTGGTTGCTATTTATAAAAGTGTGGTATAGAATGTACGGCTTTCGGATGTGGTGTACCAGGCTGGGCTAGTCAGTGCCTATCCGATATAGCGTTTATGTGCCAGTTTTACATTGGATTGATTTACAATTGCATAATGGTTATGACAAGCTTGTCATAATGAGTATTATGGAAAGAAAAAGCTTATGACAAGTTGCACTGACGGTTCTGCATATTTACAGAGGTATCCGCCAGAACAACTTTCCATAATTAATGCTTCAGACCATTAAGCCAGTCCAAAAGAGACTTGTCTTCTGTCCAGTCCTTTAGAGGCTTTTCAGGGATGATGTCCTTTCCAGATTTCATCTTATCAAGTGCCGCTTTCTTCATCTTGATGCTGGTTTTCGAGTAAATCTCAGTTACTTTTAAATCAGTATGGCCAAGAAAGTCCCTGATAAAAATCGGGTTTACGTCTGCTTCTGTTAGGTGCATGGCTTTTGTGTGGCGCATTCCATGTGGAGAAATCTTATCGATTCCACACTCATTTGCATACTTCTTTAAAATATATGCGATACCCTGACGTGAAAGCTTTTTACCCTGTGAATTAAAGAACAACGGATGTTCAAAACTCGAAGGAGTGTCTAAACGCTGCTCTGAAAGATAATTCTTCAGAAGGACTACAGTTTTATCCATCAGCGGTACACTTCTGGTTTTTCTTCCTTTACCAGTTAACTTTACCTGAGCGGGACAATCCAACCGCAGGTCGCCAACACATAAATCAGCGAGTTCTTGGACACGGGCACCGCTATCATATAAGAGAGTGAGCATGGCCTGGTCACGGCGCCCTTTCCTGGTTTCTGCATCTGGCATGGCTAACAGGCTTTTGGTCTCAGCCTCACTTAAGTATCCTACCTGATGCTTTTCAGCTTTTTTATACGGAATGCCCAGTATCTGCTGGCACTGAAACATATATTCCGGAGCCTGCATCTGAATATATCGGAATAATGAATGGATAGCAGCAAGCCTTTGATTTCGGGTACTTATACTGTTATTGCATTCCTGTTCCAGCCAGTTTAGATACTCAGTAATCCGTTCAGCAGTCAAATCGCTAACACGAAGCTTTTCAGGCTTTATCGAGAGTATATCGCGGCAGTATGTCAGCAACCGTATGTAAGTGTCTCTGTAAGAAGCAATCGTATTACTGCTCTGATTGCGCACACCGGGCAGTTCTTTCAGTAAAAAGTCACTGAGCAATCGGGGAAAATCAGTCGTCTTCATACTCTGTTTTCACCTCCAGATCCGGAATAATGTCAGCGTAAATCCGGTTGATTTGATCGACCAGGTCCGGGAACGACTCGGCTGTAAGTTTCAGATAACGCCCGGTGGCGGAAAGGGAGGAATGCCCCAAGTAGGTCATCAATAAAGGCAGGGCAACCTGATGCGGTATGCCATTTCTCAGCATTGCTTCCAGACTGTGCACACAGAATGTATGGCGAAGATTGTGGAGATGCGGTCCACCATCACTTTTGTTTCCGTGCATAATTCCGCAGTCGAAGAGTATATCCCGGAAGTAGTGGTTTACAGCAGTTTTTTCATAATGCCCCGTGCCGCGGCGGCTCTTAAAGAAATACTCATCAGGCACATAGACAGGATGTACTTTCCGTCCATACCATTTGATGTACTCCATTACAGAACCGCTTACCGGGATATCACGGTCCTTGTTGTTCTTCGCATTTATGACATGGAGGATGTTTTTATCCATATCGACATCTTTCATTCGTAGTCCCAGAGTTTCTGAAATACGAAGGCCGCATCCGTACTGTACACGCAGGATTGCAGGATAAAAAATGTGTGCGTTGGATGAATGCGGATGTATGGAATCTGCGGCATTAAAAATGTCGCTTATCTGCGAGTGGGTAAAAATATACGGCTTGAAATCCTCATTTCTTTTGGTTACGATAGAGAAGTCAACCAGGTACGCAGGGATTTCGTGTCTGATCAGATATTCGGCAAAAGTACGGATCAGGATAACACGCTGTTCCTGCGTCCTCTGTTTCCAGTTTGGATCCCACTGGATAAAGGCAAGGCATAAAGCTTTAGGAAGCCCGTTGGAACAATCAAACTGCTGACTCATCCTGTCAAGGACGGAGAGAACTCGTTCCTGCTCTTCGTATTTATAGCCGAGCGTGCGCTTCTCATTAAGGAAGTTCCGTATATGTTCGGCGAGAGGACCGGTAAATGTCTTATTCTTTGACATAATCCTTCACCTCCACTTCCAGGGCGCACTTGCGCAGGCCATTTATATCTACTCTGAGATAATGTTTTGCTACCTGTGGATCCGAGTGACCCAGTATATCTGAGATGGTTGATGTCTCCACGTCATTCTGAAGCAGGTTTGTTGCAAGTGAATGGCGGAGGGTATGCCAGCCATAATGCTTTGATTTATCGATAGGAATGCCAGCCCTTTTCAAAGCCTTGTTGATGTTGTGTCGGAGTGTGCTCTTAAACGGGCTGCCCTTATAAGGTGCATTGTGCGTTACAAAAATATTTGGATAGTCCGTAACCGGCCTTCCATTTTTCAGGTAATCAATGATTGCCCACCCGGCATCATCCGGAAGCGGAAGCGAAAGAGGCTCCCGGGTTTTACTCTGGATAATCGTGATAAGCTTTTTATCCCAGTCAATGTCATTCAACGTGAGGGAAAGAATATCTCCGATTCGAAGCCCAAGCCTTGCCCCTAAAAGGATAATGGCGTAATCCCTTTTCCCGATTGGCGTGGTGATGTCAACGCTGTTGATCAGGCGCTCAATCTGTTCCTCATTCCACACAGTGGGCAGCTTTGTGCGCAGCCTCTGCGGTGGATGCGGCAAAAACACTTCTATCGGTTTGTTTACATACTCATGTAAAAATGCATACTTGAAGTATTGCCGGAGAGCAGACAACCTTTCCGCAATCGTTACCGGAGCGAGTCCAACCATTGTTTCAGTAAAACGTGACATCAAGGCGGGGGTAATGCCATTGAGATCATGGATTCCCGCAGAATCCAAAAACAGTATCAGGTCTTTGATAATATCCCGGCAACGCCTGTACTGATAATGGGAGCAGCCGTATTCCACTTCATACTTTAGAAACCCTTCCGTCACCTCCTTAAAGGGAATCGGCCAAACGATTTCGCCGTGGTAATCATGCCGCCGAAAAAGTGTGCCGAAGTTGAAGTATTCAGCAAGAGAGCGAATTGCACGGAAGTAATACATTTCATTCTTGGAATGCTCTCCGGATGTGACGAAGCCCCCGAGCTGCTTGAATTTCCAAAGAAGGAAATCCGTTCCTTTTGACTGTGAATAATCACAATCACCTGCGTATTCCTTAAATTCCTGGAATACCTTGCGATATCTCCGCATTGAGTCTTCGGAATACTGAAGATCAACCAGTTTTTCTTCCAGCTCATTGCAAAGATCCGCGACTTTGATTTGTCTTAGCATAACAAACCGTCTCCTTTCTGATTATGACGTATTGTCAGTTACATCAGAAAGTATCGGTTATTATGTAAAGAAAAGCCACAGAAAAAACGTTAACTATGCAGACTTAAGGACATCGCTTTCCATAAGTACTTGCTTTCCATAATAATGGAGAGTCGTATCAATCTTAGTGTGACCGAGAAGTTTTTGCACCTGTTCGATCGGCATTCCTTTTTCAATTGCCATGGTCGCCATGGTACGCCGGAATTTATGAGGGTGGACATGACGCACCTGCGATTTCTGCCCCAGATTCTTCAGGAAACGTTCAACTCCGGCAATGGTAAGACGATTCCATGGAGCATGCACGCTGACGAATAGAGCGGGGTCAGAATCTGTTCGGGTCGCAAGGTATTGCTGCAAATGAATTTTCGTTTTTGCATCAAAGTACACAGGCCGTTCTTTGTCGCCGTTTCCCAGAACAATGCATTCGCGTTCCACAAAATTAATGTCAGAGCGATTCAATTTCACCAGTTCTCCGACTCGGATACCGGTAGATGTCAGGAGGTCAATGATTGCCAGATCGCGAGGGTGCGAACATTGATCGCGCAAAAGCTCCAGCTGTTCGTCTGAGAGAGTTTCCTTGACCTGTTGTGTGGTCTTTACTTTGTGGATGCGGCGTACCGGACTTTTCACAATATAATCTTCATCCTCCAACCAGGCAAAAAAGGAAGACATGATTCGTCGGATGTTATCAAGCGTAATTTTACTGGAATGCCTCGAATTCTGATAATTGGACAGATAAAGGCGAAGATCATTGGTCTGGATATCACAGATGTTTTTCTGGAGCGTTTTGTCCATGCGGGAAAGCGTATTATAGTAATAATCCAGCGTGTTGTCAGAACATCCCTCGATCTTTTTGGCGGCAATAAAAAGCTGAATCAGTTTTTTGTTCTGTCTGGAATCAACAGCGGGCGTATCGATAGAACAATCCGGAAGATTGCAGGTGTCAAACACCTGATTTAATACGGTTTCCAGTATTCGATTCTGATCAGGAGAAAGATGCGGCTGCATCAGATGACAGATTTCATAAAAACACCCCTTTTTGAATTAAGTGTAACGTTTGGTGTAGAAATGGTCAAACAGACATGTTATGATAAGGGAAATAATTGTTGAGAAAAAATATAAAAAAACTAATACTTTAAGATGAGGAATTGAAATATAACTGAGTTATAATGGATAAGATTCCATAATTATGCGATTTTTGGACGTACATGAGTTCGATAAATCGAAATTTATTTTTTAAATTGTTATATATGGTGTTAAGATTCTGGAAGGAAGGTTGAGTACTGAAATTGAAGAAAACATATCAAAAGCCTTTTGCAAAGATAGAAAATAGTGAAAATCCTTTGAATAAAAATATTTGTACTAAATATAAAGTTACGAATGAAATGATTTTGCGTGAAATCGCAGGAGACTATGTGTTGATTCCGATTGGTAAAATGGCGATAAAGCTTCACGGGATGATTTCTCTGACAGAAAGTGGAGTGTTTTTATGGAGACTACTACAGGAAGAACATACAGAAGAGGAATTAGTGGATGCAATTCTCGAGGAGTATGAAGTTGATCGGGATACAGCGCGTACAGATGTGAGAAATTTCCTTATAAAACTTTTTAATACTGGATTGATAGAACAGGATGGAGACAAGGCGTGATGAAAAAACAAAAAATAATTCAAATTTTTCTGATGGTTGCAGTTCTCCTTATGGTGACAGCATGTTCAGGTAAAAAAGATACAAAAACAACAGATGCAGAAGAAACTAAGGAGAATAAGAAGATAGAGATTAGTTTTCCTTATGCATTGGATGAAGAAAGGTTGCTTGTCAATTCATTATTTCAATCCAGCATAGAGAATCCGGACTGTGATAATGAATATGCGGATGATATTGCATCTTTAGAGATTGTAAATCAATCAGGGAAATATCTGGAATCCGCGGAGATAACAGTACATATGAGCGATGATACAGAACTGCATATGTCTGTTGCAGATGTTCCGTCTGAACAAAAAGTATGGGTGTTTGACAATCAGAATCAGGTGCTTTCAAGTGATGCAACCTGTATTTCGATAGAATGTGATGCAAAGTATCTTGATGAAGTTCCATTAATGAAGGATCAGGTTGTTGTTGAGGTAAATGAGACAACAGTCACACTTTTGAATCAGTCAGAGGAAACTCTGAGTGGATTAACGGTCGAATGTCACTGTATTATCGATGGAGTATATTACGGTGGCTTGACATATAGCTATCCGGCAGAAGATATCATGCCGAATGGCAGTGTAGTAATTGAGGCAGAAGACTGCTTCTTAGGAACAGCAGATGTTGTTCGTTTATCAAAATAAATAATAAGAAAAGGAGATTGCGAATGAAGAAATATGTAAAGCCGGATTTGGTATATGAGAACTTTGAGTTGTCTCATACCGTGGCAAATTGTAGTGCGGCATTGAACCATGCAGAGGCTGAAACGAATTGCTTTATTAATGACATCGAAGGGATTGATTTGGGATACACCGTTTATACAGCAGGAGCAAACTGTACATATGGTCCGGAAGTATGGGAAGATTACTGTAAATTCACTGGAACGGATGGATATAATGTTTTTACTTCTTAAGAGAGATTAGCAGATGTTTTGTTACTGGTTTAAAATTGCAGGAATCATTATTGCACTCAAAACAGAAAGCCAAATAACTGTCTCGGAACGTTTTCGCCCGTTTCAATGTGAAAAAGTAAAATCATATGATTATGAGGTGACGTTTCATCAAGTAGATCAACTTCCGGTAGTGACGGAGCCATGGAGCCATAACGAGCTGGCGTTTGATGTTGGACAAGATGCGGGCGGGCGCTATTTTCGGAGATTTCGAAATGTGAATCAGGATGGACAGATATATGCTGTGGCATCTTATGAATGGGAGAAGCGATCCATAGAAGTAAGATATCTTTCTTGTGGGAGTGAAAATCTGAATCAGAGTGATAATTGCTTTTTTCATATCGCATGGGAAACTATTTTGCAATTGGAAAAATGTATGATTCTACATGCCTGTGCAGTAGATACTCCCTATGGTGGGATTCTTTTTTCGGGAAGCTCCGGAATAGGTAAGTCTACGCAAGGCGATCTGTGGTGCCGATATGAAAATGCTTCTATTATAAACGGAGATCGTCCGATTCTTAAAAAAGAGAATGGAATCTGGTATGCATATGGAGCGCCATACGCTGGATCGTCCAGGTGTCACAAAAATGTAAGTGTACCGATTCGGGCAATTGTTATGCTGAAGCGTGGAGAAAACTCTATCGTTTATAAGCTGAATCCGGCAGAAGCATTTCGTAAAGTATATGCGGGAATGACAATCAGTACATGGAACCCAGAGTGTGTGGAAATATCCTGTGATCTTGCGTTGAGTTTAACTTCAGAGATTTCTGTGTATGAGATGCAATGTACTCCGGATCAACAAGCAGTGGAGAGATTAAAACAGTCGTTGTTAATGGGGGCAGATATCTAATGACAAGAAATGTGAAAAAGACGCTTACATTATCAGAATATATGCTTCATAAGGCAAGTATGGCAAAAATACCTTTGAGTGGAACTTTTGAACTATCTCCAATCTGTAATTTTTCGTGCCGGATGTGTTATGTGAGAAAGACGGCAAAGGAAGTGAGAGAACACTCAAGATCCATGATGACGTTGGAACAGTGGGTGGAGATTGCGAAGGAAGCACACGATGCAGGAATGCTGTATCTATTGCTTACAGGAGGAGAACCGCTACTTTGGCCGGATTTCTGGGTGTTGTATGAACAATTGATTCGGATGGGGTTTCTGGTATCTATTAATACGAATGGATCACTGATAGATGAAGCCGCTCTGGAACGTTTGAAAAAGTTGCCGCCGAGAAGAGTCAATATTACATTATATGGAGCATCAGATCGCACTTATGAAAAGTTGTGCGATGCAAAAGGTGTATTTTCAAAAGTGGACCGGGCGATCACGGAATTAAAAAAGGCCGAAATTCAGGTAAAACTCAATTGCTCGCTTACTCCGGTAAATGCAGGTGATTTGGAAGAGATGATTCAATATGCAAAAGACAGAAATTTAATTCTTGAGGTTGCACCTTATATGTTCCCGCCTGTCAGACGAGATCCTGACATGATAGGGGTTAATGAAAGATTTACGCCGGAAGAATCTGCAAGATATCGTTTAAAAACTTATTTTCTTCAGAATGGAGAGGAACGGTGGCTGAAATATCTGGAACAGATCATAAAAGGAAGTGTTCCGCCGCCCGGACTGGATGAAAGTTGTATAGATCCGGTAGATGGAAGAATCCGATGTCGTGCGGGCAATGCTTCTTTCTGGATTACGTGGGATGGACAGATGTTGCCGTGTGGCATGGTTACAACACCAAGGATAGATGTATATGAAATGGATTTCTTATCAGCGTGGAAACAATTGGCTGAGATATGCAGTAGTATGAAATTATCTGGTGTCTGTAGTAAATGTGAAAATCAGGAAATCTGTCATGCATGTGCGGCGATGGCGATTGCTGAAACAGGAGATGTATCAGGAATTCCGGTATATCTGTGCAGGACAGTAAAAGAAATGAAAATATTGGCTGAAGAAATATTACAAGGAAACAATACGGTTAAACAGCAAAAATGATGCAGTTTTTGCTTTTAATATAGATGATAGATATGAAGAAAAAATAAATGAGGAGGTCAATTATGAAAAAACATGTCAAGAAAATTCTTTCGTGGATGTTAGTTCTGTGTATGACATTTGGATCCGTGTCGTTGAATGCGTATGCGACAGGAACAGATGGATCTCCAGAAACATCCTCAGAAGAACAAACAGAAGGCAATGACACAGAAGTTACTGAAGAATATACTCCGTCAACGCTGTCATTGACTATGGGTACAAAGCCTGCAGACGGAACAACTACCGGTAATCCTTTTGTAAAAGGAACGGCAGGAAGCAACAGCTTCCGTATTCCGGCTATGGTAACATTGAGTAATGGAACCATTGTCGCAGCGGCTGATGCACGTTGGAATACGACTTATGACGGCGGAGGTCTGGATACAATCGTATCTTACTCTACAGACAATGGAGCTAACTGGAACTATACATTTGCCAACTATCTGGGAGATAATGGAAATGTATACAATGGCTCCGGTTCCACAGCATTTATCGACCCGGCTTTGGCAACAGATGGTGAAACAGTATACATGCTGACAGACCTGTATCCTTATGGAGTGGCTCTGAATGGATCTGGAAATACGGCACCTTCCACAGCAGTTGGATTTAATAGTGATGGTACACTGAAACTGGCAGCAGCGGGATCCAGCACATACAATTATTATCTGAAAGATGGACAGATCTATGACAGCAGTAATAATGTTGTTAGTGGATATACAGTTGATGCCTATTTTAACATTAAAGGAACGAATTGTGATACGAATCTGTTCTTCTCTGATTCTCCATATCAGGTAGTTCGTACCGGTTATCTGTATCTGACAAAATCTACAGATGGCGGTAAGACATGGTCAGAACCGGCCTTGATCCCGAATGTGAAGACAAGCAGTGAACAGGTATGCCTGGCAGGACCGGGACGTGGTCTGGTGACAAGTAAAGGGACAATTATTTTCCCGGTTTACAGTTATAATGGAAGTGCTGATTCTCAGTGTATGGGGTTCATTTATTCTGCGGATAGCGGGGCAACATGGACAAGATCTTCGGAGGCAACTTCGAGTAAGTGGAGTTCGGAAGCAGCTGTTGTGGAACTGAAAGATGGTACCCTTAGATTCTTCTACCGTAATGGAGAGAGTAAGCTGTATTATGTGGATTATGCCAATAGTGCATGGGGAACGCCTGTGAATACGGGTATTGCAACCAATTCCAATACACAGATATCCGCTATCAAGTACTCCAAGACGGTTGGTGGTAAAGACGTCATACTGGTATCCTGTCCGACTGGTTCTGGTAGTAATGGATCTAATAGTAGCAGTGCAAGTGCCAGATTAAACGGTAAGATTTTTGTGGGTTATGTAAATACCGATAATACTATGAGTTGGCAGAGTGATAAGGCGATCTCTGTTACGTCTAATAACAGTCAGTTTATGTATTCATGTCTGACAGAGCTATCAAATGGTAAGGTAGCTATTCTGTATGAAAATCAGGAAAGTGCATGGGGAACCGGTGATAATTGCTATTACACCATGGATTTTCAGACGTATGATCTGGGATTAGATGTGGATTCTGAGAATGCGGGAACGGAGAATGGCTCAACGATAACAGATGAAACAACCCAAACGGTAGTTACAGCTCCAGGTGGTAAAGAATTGACCAGTATCGACGTGAAAGAGGCTCAAGTGAATGGACTTGCAGGTAAGACTTATGTGGCTTATGATATTACGTTAAATGATAGTTCATATACAGATTCTGCGGATGTATCTATTGTATTACCTAACGATATGAAAGACCTTAATGAGAAGCAACTGACAGGTTTTACAGTTAATACAAACGGTAGTTTAACATTTACGGAAGGGAAATTAAAGGATGGAGTTTATACCTTCACAGCACCACATTTCTCTGTACAGGGTGTGTTGAGTCTGGAGGATATAAGCACAAAAGATGTTATGTTGTATGTCGGAGATTCCGAGACTGTTACGGATGATACTGGAAATTATTCAAGCAATTATACTAATCCTAATGCAATAATTGCAACTATGCAAGTGAAAGGGGAAGACGGTCAGAAAGGCGGAAAGAAGTATACTGAAGCCAGTGTTACCTGTGATACTTTGATTAGTAGTAATAAAAGTAACTGGACAACTGTAAGTGGATATTATTATACTCCAGATGGCACTAATTATTATCCGGTATATGCAAAGCGCAGTTCTAGTTGGAGTTGGAGCGGTAGGTCCTATACTTATACTTGGGGGTATTCTATAACGAGTTCTACCAGTAATGTAACTCAGATTGGTACGCAATCAACGAAAGATACTTCTTCAATAGCAAATATTACTGTTTATACGCAGTCAACAACGGATCCAGTTCCTGCTTCTACAACAATTACTTTTACAGGTGTTGCTGCCGGTGAGACTACAGCTATTGTAGGAACAACTCTGTATAATATTACAGTCAAACGAAAGACAGAGACTGTGTCAATATCTGTTGGAGGCACTGCCACTTATACAGACAGCACAGTAGCATCCGGTGTAACGAATTCGAATTCATCTGTGGTAAAAACAGAGGTGAAAGATGATGAGATTACCTTTACTGGGCTGAAAGATGGTACGGCAAAGGTTACAACAGCGGGAGTTGAATACAATGTGACCGTCAATGATGGTACCCCTATTTCTATCAAAGAAAACGAAACAACAATCATATCAGTTGATCTGAATAATGGAGAAACAGTGACATGGTCCAGTGCAGATAGTAATTATGTAGGTGTGGCTGGCAAGTACGATACTTCTGCGGAAGCTTATACCAATGAAGCAATCCTCGCAGGACAGAATGTTACAGACAGTCCGGTAACTGTAACTGCTACCATAAAAGATGCGGATGGCAATGTTGTCAGAACTGCCAAATGGCTGGTAACAGTCACAGAAGGAGATGCAGATACCAATACAACTTCCAAGGATATTTACTTCAATATCAATACGATCGAAAATTGTACAGTTTATTATTCAATCAATGGTGGCGAACTGATTCCGGTTAACGGAACAGGTGTTACAACCGGTAATTGGACAGAAAATGGCACCTATACAGGTCATTTTAATATCATGTTCTTTGCAGCACCTGATGAGGGTTACGCATTAACCTACATGAGTATCTCGGGTTCTGCGGATCAGTATTATACACTTTCCAATGGTAATCCAGATGGTACGGGCAGTGATGCATGGCCGTTTAATGATGCCAATGCGAGCGCAATTCCTTCCAGTTCAAGTGATTCTGCATGGAAGTCAATAAATAATTCTCTGCATGGTTTTCGTTGGGCTTTGTTGGAAGGCAATATGTCCATTGACCAGATGAAGGTACTGTTTTCCAATGCTATTGCACTGGGATGTGATGGTGCAACAACCATAACAAAGAATTCAACAGAAGGATTTGGAACTGTAAGTTCTCCAAAGGTATGTAAGTTTGTTGCACAGAAATTGCCTACTGTTGAGAAAACAATTAAGTCTATTACTCATGACGGAACAGAAACAGCATATACGGATGGTATGAAGGTTGAAATTGGTGATACGATCAATTACAGCGTAGTTGTTACTCGTTATGCAACCAATGCTACATACGGTACCATCACTTATGATAATGAAACTCTGACTGATGAGTTAACGAATAATAATGGTATCAGCAGTCCAGATTTGGGGACATCAACGACATCCGATAAAACTTATACATATACAACATCACTGACATTAACAATGAGTAATTATGCAGACGTTGTAAAGGATGGAAAAATTACCAATACAGCAGACTTCTCCTATAGTTACAGCTCACAGTATAGTGCAGGTAGTCTGACGTCTGAAGCATCAGCAGTTGCAGATATTACAGTTAACATGCCAGAATATGTCATTGACTTTGGTTTGCCGGTAAGTATTAATTTGGGTGATGTTTTAGGTAATACTACGATTTCATCCGGTATCGCGAAATATGGTACGATTTCAGCAAATGGAACATCCTTTACTTATACACCAAACACAACATTGAAGGATAATGATCATGTGACGCTATCATTGTCAAATGGACAGAGCTATGGTGTTCGTATTATTCCTGCTACGACAGTTTATTATGAAGAAGGTTTTGCGACGTTAAGCGGATTCACAGGAGGCGGCAAGGGTACTGGTGCTCAGACATCTTCGATAGTTGGTTCTAGGAATCATTATGGTTATGATGCAAAATATGCAGCAGAAACGACAGGCCCATCTAATAGCACAGAGGCAGTATCTAATGCAAAAGGAAGTACTGCGGAATTCACATTCACAGGTACAGGTATTGATATATTTGCAAATTGTGCATCTAGTACCGGTAACGTGATGGCTCAGCTGTTTAAAGCAGATGGTACTCTTGTAAAATTGATGACTATTAAGACCGCAGCAACAGGCGCTTATGGTGATCAGGTTTCAACAGGTGCATATAATTCGGTGATCGCTTCTATAAAAGGTTTGGAACATGGAGATTATAGAGTGAAAATTACAACGACTAATGCAAATTCTGTTAGATTAGATGGATTCCGTGTTTATGGTACACTAAAAGATGAAGCAACCAATGCTGCTTATGCAAGCGACTTGGAAGAAAATCCGACATTCTTTAATCTGAGAGACGCAGTGTTAACCGCATTGAATGCAAATGCAGGAAAAGATAGCGCTGATATTTATGCGCAGGTATTTGAGAAAACAGATGGAATAATTGATAGAGTTATTGTATTAAGTAATGCGGAGCTTAATTCTGCAGATAACACAGATACTCTACTGAATGAAGGTCCGAAAAAAGAAATCTATCTGAAGAAAGGGCAGGCACTTGTATTTAAAGTGTCTACAGATCGTAAACTGGAGCTTGGTCTGAAGGCTGTGAATGATTCGGTTACATGTACGGTCAATGGAACATCTCAGACGATCACATCTGATACGGATATGTTCTATGAAATTACGAAGACTAACGATGGAACAGTGACGGTTACAAATACTGGGGATGGTATTCTTGCAGTTACGAATCTGAAGATTTGTGACGATCCAAACGCAGCATTTGCAGAATTAGATGAAGATGATTTCAATGATGCACTGATTGCACTTGGATTAATGGAGGAGCCGGAAGTTCCGGTTGTTGAAGCTGATGCCAACCTGAACATCTCTGTTGTTGACTACAGTGGTTCAGAACTTGCTTCCACATCCCTGACTGCTACAGGTGCAGAAGGGGAAGAGAATGTATTTGCGGCAGCAGACATTTTAGAGGCTGCAAAGGCTGTTCTTCCGGATGGCTATGCATTTGCAGATGAAGCAGCCGTGGCAGATCAGTCAGTTGCTTACGGTGCGGATGGTACAGTAACTGTACAGGTCGGAAAGGTTGCGACACTGAATGTTACTTATAAGAAGTTATTTGGCAAGAGTGTTGGAACAGCAACGCTGACAAAAGTTCAGACTTCAGGCAGCTCAAAAGCATCCTTTACAGCATCTGATATCAGAGCGGCAGCTCCGGAAGGATATACAGTTATGACATTACTTGGAACCAGTGTGAAATACGGTTCCAGTGGTACCAAGACGGTATATGTATATTAAGGAATAATGAAATTAAGAGGCACAGGAGATTATCTTGTGTCTCTTTTGAAATTATAATATGAAATATATAATATTTATTAATTGATATAGAAATGATTGATTTTAGAAAACGAATATGTTATACTGATTTCCACATCAAGAATTCAGACGAGGGCTATGGCCATTCATTCATCTGATCATCCGTTTCGAAAACGGTTCATAAATTCAAAGGCAGTTTCGCCGATTATTTCAATCTTAATGAAAAGCAGAATACAAAAAGGAGGTTACAGCATGGGCAAGGGAAATGCTGCGGTCAGGCAGTGGATGGGAAATCCGGAGCGATTTGCAGATTTGTTTAACGGAATGATATTTGAAGGGTATTCGGGGCCTTGTAGAGATTGTAAAGGATCTGGGAATCGCGAAAGAGATTGCAGTCCGGAAAGTCATGGAGAAGTATCAGTGCGCCAGAGAGCAGGCGGAACAGGAGGTACAGAAGTACTGGGGATAATCTGTCGGTGCCGGGACTTGCTGAACTTCATATTCCCTGCTTCCTGTAACGGAACGCATTCAAAAAGGCTGAAAAGACAAGTTTTTCATTTTTTCGGTCTTTTTTCTTTTTCTCTTTTTTGTTATAGTATAAAGGGTTATTATGCAGATATTATGTAGAATCTGACTTTCGCTTTTGAGCGGAAAGTCTTGGATAAAGAGGTGCATTCAGATGAAGAAGTTAAAGATATTCAGTGTGCTGCTGCTTCTGGTATCCATAGGAGCGTTCGTTGCGTTTCAGGGATATCGCAAGGTGGTGCAGGATAATAAGCCTCCGGTGGTTACCTGTGACAGTGAGGAGTTGAAGGTGTCGGTTGAGGCTGAGGAGGAAGATCTGCTGAAAGGCGTGACGGCGAAGGATAATCGTTCGGGAGATGTGACGGATTCGATTGTGATCGAGAGTCTGTCTGCGTTTACGGAGGAGGGAACCCGGATCATTACGTATGCAGCGGTGGATAAAAGCATGAATGTTGGAAGATGTGAGCGTACGCTGGTATATGAGGATTATGAGCCGCCGGTATTTCACATGACCGGGTCGCTGTGTTATTCGGCGGGTGGGAGCATCGACATCCTGTCCTGTATTACGGCAGACAGTGTGCTGGATGGTGATCTGACTTCGAATATTAAGTATTCATTGGAAAAAACGGTCAACACGATGGCGGCAGGGGAGTATCCTGTGGAGTTTCGCGTGATGGACAGCGGTGGTAACACGGTGTATCTGAAGACACAGATCAGTATATCGGAGAAGAATTATTCGGGAATCCACGTGAGTCTGAGTGATTATCTGATCTATCTGTCTGTCGGAGATGGATTTGATCCGGCTGCCTATTATGCCGGAGCTGACAGAGAGGGGACGCTTACCATTCAGTCCAATGTAAATACTGCAGAGGCAGGTACGTATTATGCAGACTATATTGTCAATGGTACGTCATCCAACGGAAAGAGCAGGCTGGTCGTAGTCGTGCAGTAAGGACTTGCAGGTATTCTTGAAAGAAAGGTCAAAGGACATGGAGAAGGAAACACAGAAAAAGCAGATGGAGACAATCTACAATATTGTCTGGGACGTGGTGAGAAACTGGTGGGTGATACTGTTCATTGGGATATCAGCTGCGCTGCTTTGCTATATTGCATCTGCGATTACATATCATCCGACATACACATCCAGTACGACGTTTGTAGTATCGGCGAGAGGAACAAGTACCGGTGCGTATGCCAACGAAAGTCAGACAAAGAAGCTTACGGATACATTTCAGTCGGTACTGGACAGTCAGATTCTGAAGAAAAAGGTGGCAGAGTCTCTGGATATGGAGCGTTTTCCGGGTACGATCAAGATTGCGGTTGTGCCGGAGACGAATCTTCTGACGGTATCTGTGACCAGCGATTCCCCGGAGATCTCGTTCCGGCTGCTGAACAGTATGCTGGAGCATTATCCGGAAGTGTCTCAGAATGTATTGGGAGAAGTTGTGCTGGAGGTCTTTGAAGAACCGGACTTCCCTTCCGCGGCGGATGTGGCATTTCAGGGGAAAGCTGTGATGAAAAAAGGATTTCTCGCAGCAGTTTCGCTGATCATTCTTCTGTTGTCCGTACTGTCTTATCAGCGGGACAATGTAAAGAGCGAAGATGAAGTGGCTGATAAGCTGGATACGACGGTATTCGGAACGCTGAATCATGAGTCTTCCTATCGGAATCTGAAAGCACGTCTGAAGAGGCAGAAGAAGAATATACTGATTACCGAACCGGCAGTCAGCTTTGGATTTGTGGAAACGATCAAGAAGATGCGGACGAAGCTTTTATATAAGAGCAGTAAGGAACAGGGAAATGTACTGTTGATCACCAGTGCGATGAAGAAGGAAGGAAAGACGACGGTGGCAGTGAACCTGGCGCTTGCCATGGCTCAGAGAGGGAAAAAGGTTCTGCTCATAGAAGGCGACCTGCGCAGAAGTGGGCTTGCAGATCTTCTGGGAGTGGATGTGCCGAACGGAGCCGGACTGGGAGAACATCCCGGTGGAAATATTGAAGATCTGGTATTTCAGATGAAGGATAAAAGCCTGTATCTTCTGGTTAACAATGTGCCGCATGCCAGGTCGACTGAATTTCTTGGTTCCAGGCGATTTGAGGCATTTCTGGATGCCATGCGAGGAAAGATGGACTTTGTAATCATTGACGGACCTTCGGCAAAGGGAAGAGCCGATGCAGAAGTTCTTGCCAGAAAGGCGGATTTTTCACTGCTGGTTGTAAAGCAGAATTATACGAAGGTTCCTTATATTAATGATACGATTGATATGCTGGATCGTTATGGAAAGGGGCTTCTTGGCTGTGTATTCAATGATGTACTGGTAAGCGGAGCGATCATCAGTTCCGGATATGGTTACGGCTACGGTTACGGCTATGGTTATGGAAGGTATCATTACGGAAAGTATTATGGTTACGGCAAATACCAGTCTTACTATGACCGCAGACAGGATGAGCAGGAAACAGTTGCAGAGAAGAAAGAGGAGAGCTGATAGATGGGTGTTCAGGAAAATGAAAAAAGCCAGGAACCGGAGCTGATCGACATTACAGAGATGTTGTCGGATTATTTCCGTATCTTTCGCAGAATGTGGGCGTGGGTTCTGATTCTGACGCTGCTTGGAACCGGCATATTTTATATTCGCGCCAGGGTGCAGTATCAGCCGCGCTATACGGCATCCGCAACGTTTACGGTGAATATACAGAGAGACCAACAGGGAGTTGGCGAATCCGGAACGGTGGCATTTTACAATAACTCGGCTGCGGAGCAGATGGCCAAGACATTTCCCTATATTCTGACTAGCGGTGTTCTGAAGCGTAAAGTTGCAAAGGATATGGGAACCGGCAGTGTGACGGGAAATATTCAGGCGAACGTTGCCGAGAATACGAATCTGCTGACGATCTCTGTTACTGACCGGGATGCGGGACGTGCATATGCGATTCTGCAGTCTGTGATTAAAAATTATCCGGAGATATCGGAAGTGATTGTTGGCAAGACTAATATGGAGATGCTGGATGAGACAGGAATCCCGCCGGAGCCGGATAATCCGAAGGAATTTAAGAAAAGTGCTCTGAAAGGCGGCTTATTCGGATTTCTGATCGCGGCTCTCTGGACGGCACTTCTGGTGGTGACCCGAAGAACCGTTCGAAAGGAATCGGACATTCACAGATGGATGCATACCAGATGCCTGGGAACTGTCCCGGAGATACATGAAAAGAGACGATCCGGAACTTCTCAGACGAGGATGGTTCTGACGGATCCGAAAGTGGAAGAAAAGCTTCAGGAATCATTTCGTATGATCCGCAATAAAGTGGAATATCATGCACATGAGTACCATCTGAAGACATTTTTGATCACCAGTGCGCTTGCCGGAGAAGGTAAGAGTACGATTGCTGTTAATCTTGCACTTTCTCTTGCACAGGCGGGAAAGAAAGTGGTTCTGATCGACTGTGACCTGAGACATCCGACGGACCGTAAGATCCTGAATCTGGATCCGGGGGAAGGTCTCGGGGAAGTGCTTGAGCATAAGAAAAAACTGGCGGAATGTATCATTAAGAGTAAGGATATGGGACTTGACCCGGAGATGCGTCTGATGTTCCTTCCGGGCGGAACATCTCTCAGGGATGGCTCAGAACTTCTTGGAACGGAGTTCATGCACCGCATCATAGCCAGAATGGAAGAGTGGGCAGACTATGTGATACTTGACAGTGCTCCGGCAGGACTTCTGACGGATGCTGTTGTGCTTGCGCAGTACGCGGACGCTGCGGTGTTCGTGGTGAGAAAAGATTTTGCCAGAGTGGATCACATCATGGATGGCATGGAGCATCTGGCGGAAAGCCAGGTGCAGATTATCGGCGGAATTCTGAATGGTGTATAGACCGGAAGCGGTAAAGGAGAGACAGATGAGAAGTAACAGATATCTGATTGGCCGGATACAGATAGAATTAAATATGCCGGATGATATGTTAAGTCCCCAAAATCTGAAAAAGTTTTTGACGAATGAAAGAGAAACCGGGGCCGTCATCTACACGTTGGAGTTCAGCGATGACATACAGAGCATTGAATCCATGCTGAGGGCCCGGAAGCTTGAAGGATCACGGGAAGTAAAACGTGACAACCTGCATGTATTTACTACAGAATGCGGAGAGTGCAGAGTCATTAATTTTCATGGGGCAAAGATGCCGTATGCGGTAACCTGTCAGAAGGATGAAGACCACGTACAGGTCTGGTTTGATCGCGGCACGGAGCATATGTTGATCTATGACACGGTTTTTCTCTCTGCTTTGAGTCTTGAAAAGCAGATGATCCGGGATGCGGGGCTGATTCTTCATTCCGCATATATGTGCCGGGAGGATCAGGCGATTCTGTTTTCGGCGCCGTCAGAGACGGGAAAATCCACACAGGCGGATCTGTGGGAGAAGTATCGGGGAACCCGGACTGTCAACGGAGACCGCTCGCTGCTTTTGCGAAAAGAAGAAGGCTGGTATGCCTGTGGATGGCCGGTCTGCGGCAGTTCTGAAATCTGTTACAATGAATCGTACCCGATCCGTGCGGTAGTGATGCTGAAGCAGGCGAAGGAGAACCTTGCTTATCGCATGAAGCCGGTGGAAGCGTTTCGGGAACTGATGGGACAGATTACGATCAATACCTGGGATATTCCATTTCAGATGAAGGTTATGGATCAGCTGGAGATTCTGCTTCGGGAAATACCGGTTTACCGTCTGGAATGCAATATCTCGGAGGATGCGGTGAAGTGCCTGGAACGGGCGATTTTACAGGATGAAACAGGAGAGAACAGGATATAAGACGGGAGTAACAAAGAATGAGTGAGCAATATAGACTGACCAAAGTGCAGACGGAGCTGCTTCATATTATGGAAGCATTTATGGAGGGAAAGACGGAATATGCGCTGCCGGATACGATAGACGGCAAGGAGATTGAGGAATTATACAGACTTTCGGCTGTGCATAAGATTGCTTCTATTGTATATGAGATGATCTGGAGAGCACCGCAGCTATCCGGGGAAGAGTCTGGTCTTCTTGCGATGCGATGGAAACAGACGGCGCTTCGTGATGTGATGCTGCAGGTGCAGCGTACGGAAGGTTTTCTCAGGCTGTATCGCAGGTTGTGCGACAATGGTCTGAAGCCGCTGGTTGTGAAGGGGATCGTATGCAGAAATCTATACGCAAAGCCGGATTATCGTGTGTCCGGGGATGAAGACGTACTTCTGCGTCCGGAAGAATTTGAAGCCTGTGACCGCATTATGCAGGAAGAGGGATTCCAGAGAAAAGAACTTCCTGCGGAAGGTCTCCCGCACGAAGTTCCTTACCTGAATTCGAAAAATGGCGTATATATTGAACTCCATCTGTCTCTGTTTCCAGAGGAATCCGGTGCTTACGGGCACCTCAACCGGGAGTTTGAAGGAGTGCATGACCGCTGTATCTGTGAAAAGATACAGGATACGAAGGTGTGGACGCTTCATCCGACAGATCATCTGTACTATCTGATCTGTCACAGCTTTAAGCATTTTCTTCACAGTGGCTTTGGTATCCGCCAGGTGAGTGATATTATGATGCTGGCAAAACATTATGGCGAACAGATTGACTGGGCATACATTGCGGGACGTCTGAAAGAACTGCGGATGGACATGTTCTTTTGCGGACTTCTGCAGATTGGTGAGAGGTATCTTGGAATGTCCGGGAAAGAGATCGGTATCTCAGATGAGATCACATGGCCCGGGACAGACTGCAGTGCACTGCTTATGGATCTTCTGGACAGCGGAATCTTCGGGGACAGCTCTATGGAAAGAAAGCACAGTTCCAATATGACGCTGGCTGCTGTAAAGAAAGGAAAAAAAGACACGGTCGCTTCTCTGGGATCTTCCCTGTTTCCACCAATCTCGTATATGAAGAGGGGCTATCCGTGGTTAGAACGATATCCGTGGCTGCTCCCGACGGCGTGGATCATGCGCTGTATCCAGTATCTGAAGCGTGGGAAGCATGGCAGCAGATTGGGAAACGAAGAAGAAAACAGTGTTGAGATCGGGATGAACCGGGTGGAACTGCTTCGGCAATATCACATCATTGATTAAAAAAAGACAGCCGTATCGGTAATCACAGGATCACTGATACGGCTGCTCCCTTTACTTTTCGGCCGAATGAGTAATGAGATACTCGTTATAGATCTGTATAATAGAACTGCGTTTGCGCAGTGTCAGCGGGATCCGTTCGCCATTTACCAGGCGGATTTCCGAATCCAATACAGCTTCGATGTAATACATATTTACCAGATAACTTCTGTAACACCGGACAAAACATGTGCTGTTCAATGTCTGTTCGATGGAATTCAGGGCAAGGTTCGTCTCATAAGCCTGATTGGCGGTGTGGACGATACATTTCCTTCCGATACTCTCAATATATCGAATTTCCCGAACCGGTATATGGAATAAAAGCCGGTTGGAATAAATATTCAGAGTGTTCGTTGGTGGAAAGGCTGGAAGTATATAGCGGGTAAATATCTTTTCTAGCCGTTCTTTTGTGACAGGTTTTAAAATATAACCTTCAACTCCAAGATCATAACTTTCCAGACAATGGTCGGGGCTTATTGTCGTGAAAATAATGATCGGTTGTTTCCTGCGTGATTTCAACTGCCTGGCAGCTTCAAGGCCACTGGTGCCATTGAACAATATCCCGAGAAAGATGAGGGTGTAGTCTTTCTGAGAAGCCAGAAGTTCATCAGTGGTAGAAAAAATATCGATATCAAGCAGTGAATCGTCGAGCAGATACTTTTTCATGCAGGTAGCCAAGAGTCCGATTAATTGTTTCACATCTGCTGAATGAGGATCGCAGACAGAAATAAACATGTAATCCCTCCTCCCTACAATATCGCTTTGAATTATAAATAATTCACAGGGCAGATATTTCTTTTAATATATCATAAATTCGAAAAACAGGCTATGAAACTGTCATAATACGACGTAAAATGGCATATATTTGCATGAAATAAAAGCGGTAAGTTGTGAAAAGTTCGAATTGTGTTAAAAACAAGTCAAACAAAGATGAAATAAGGAATAAGGGGAAAAAAAGAGCAAAAAGAATAGATTGTGTATTCTTGCGGGACGGAAGCCCGGATGGTATGATAAAAACAGAAAATAAAAAGGAAATATAACATATGAAAGTCGTGAATACAAGAGAATACGTGTCCGTATTACGTGAATTAACAGAAGAGGGACAGGTGGTCAGTATGCAGATCGCAGGAAGCAGCATGTCACCGTTCCTGATACATAACAGAGACATGATCTGCTTTCGTAAGCCGGAGCCGGATCGCAGACTAAAAAAAGGAGACATGGTATTTTACCAGAGGATCAGCGGTCAGTATGTGATGCATCGTATCTGCAGAGTAAGCTCGGAAGGATATTACATGATCGGAGACGCTCAGTGGGAGATGGAAGGTCCCATTTCCGAAGAACAGATATTTGCCCGGATTATCCGTGTAAAGAGAAAAGGGAAATGGATAGAACCCGGAGATTTCTGGTGGGAATTCTTCGAACATGTGTGGATCCGGCTGATTCCGTTCCGGAGAATGATCGTACGGATCTACGGGAAAATAAGACGAACCAGGGAATAATATCCCGGAAACTTCCTCAAAAGAGTAATGCGGTGAAACGAAATACAGTAAAATGTTATAAAAAATACGGAAAAATAAGAGAAGAGAATTGACATTGCTATCCGATATGAGTAAAATATATTTGAACTATAATGTAGATTCTTATATAATACCATTTGTACAGGGGAGATAAATATATGATGGAACAACGTTTTGTGGCTAGAAAAGGCTTCCTTGTCCGGGAAATTGCTGGCGAGTTCATGTTGGTTCCTGTAGATACCGGAGGGGTTTACCAGGAAAAAACGGGAGAAGAACTTCCGGAATTCAATGGAGTGATACAATTGGATGAAGTCGGTGCATTTCTTTGGAACGAGCTGGAAAGCCCGAAGACAATCCAGGCACTGGTGGATGCAGTAGCTGAAGAATTCGATACAGAAGGACAGGATATCACTGAAGACATATGCGAGTTCCTAGATATAGGTATTAAGAGTCAGGTAATATTTATTTTAAAAGAATGATAAGGGAGGAAGACAATCATGGCAAGAAGTTACAGAAAACCAATGATGAATGTTGAGAAGTTTGTTGCAAATGAGTATGTTGCAGCATGTGGAGAAAGCGGTGTAGTATATAAATTTACATGTGATGCAGGCGGAGGAGTATACGGAAGCGTGTACCTGGAGTCCAATGGAAAGGAAGGTTTGCAGAAAACAGGAGGTTGGGGGTATCGTGCAGATACTTATTTAAGCGAATATCATGCATGTGGAACCACACATGAGGCAGAAAGTACAGATTCGTTCCTGAACGGATATTATGTAGTAGATGGAGGCTGGTTTGAAGAGGATACAGTGACTCCGGTAATTGTATGGAGAGGACCAAGGGGTAATAATACACACTGTACTGAAAATCTTGACATGAGCAAATGGGAGACTGCAAAGTCATAAACAGAACTGTAAAATGAATAAAAAAGCTGTTGTAAATCAGGCAGATGCCTTCTGGCAGGACCTTTTACAACAGCTTCTTTTATATCATATGGAAGGTTTGGAAAATCCGTACTGTGTGGAGATGGACAGGATGTGGTGGTATACGAGCGCCAGCAGAAACCGACGTGTTTGCTCACGGAACGGATGAGTTCTGCGTCACTTGTACACCCCACCCATCCATCCTCATACCGTACGATGAACGTATGAAAGGAGTACACATGGACATTCTGGAAGACAGCACCTCAGTTGAGCGTGCTTTATTTGCACATGCTGAAAAGAATAAGATCCCCCTCTACGGCATCCTGGAGCTTCTTCCGCTCTGCAACATGAACTGTGACATGTGTTATGTCAGGATGAGCCGGGAGGAGATGGAAGCAAAGGGGCGGCTTCGTACTCTGGATGAATGGCTTGATATCGCGCGTCAGATGGTGAAAGCAGGTACGCTGTTCGTGTTGCTGACAGGCGGAGAGCCACTCCTTTACCCGGAGTTTCGTACCCTGTATCAGGAACTTCGCCGACTGGGGATGATCGTGACGATCAATACAAATGGAACGCTCATAGATGAGGATTGGGCGGATTTTTTCAGGAAAAACCGGCCCCGAAGGATCAATATCACGCTGTATGGAGCGAGTGAAGAGACGTATCGTAATCTGTGCCATTTCCCGGAAGGATATGAAAGAACCATGCGCGGGATCCGACTTCTGAGGGAACGGGGCGTGGATGTGAAGATCAACGGAAGCCTTGCAAAGGGCAATATGAATGACCGGATGGAGATCACTGCACGGGGAGAAGAACTGGACGTTCCGGTGCGGATCGATACGTATATGTACCCGTCAGTGCGGGAAAGGAGCTGTCCGTATAACTTGCAGGCGCGGATGAGTCCGGAGGAGGCAGGACGGGCCAAAGTGGAGGTCTTAAGAAGAGAGATGGGCGAAGAGCTGTTTGCGAAGTACCGGGAGAAGACTCTGGAGCTTGCCGGACATACCCCGGAAGGGGATCCGGTTCCGGGGGAGATGACCTGCCGTGCCGGAAAGAGTTCGTATACCATTAACTGGCAGGGGGAGATGCGAGCCTGTGTCGTGCTGGATGAACCGAGTGTCCCGGTGGCAGAGACAGGATTCTCCAAAGCCTGGGAACAGGTAGTGCAGGGGATTTCGAGGATACGGACCAGTGCCGCGTGCAGTGCGTGTAAGCTTCGAAAGATATGCAATACCTGTGCGGCGAGTGCGAAAGCAGAGTGCGGGGCATATGATGCGGTGCCGGAATATCTGTGCCGGTATACCCGGGAAACGATACGGTGTCTGGAGTCGATGGACGATACGGAATCGGTATCGTATACCCGGAATCAGTACCAGGAAGAAAGCACTTTGAAATAAATACACAAAAATGTGGCGGACATGTTATAATATGCATATTATTATGAGCATGAAGGGTTGTATATGGAAGAGCAGAAGCAGGACAATGGAAATGGAAGGAATCTGGGGTTTGAATCTCTGGATATCCTGATCGGAAGATGGAAAGACGGAACATTTTCGGAGATTATTGATGACTGGAAATGGATCTTTAGCTACAGTGCCAGATATAAGGGTGCCATTGCATTTTACGTGGTGCTTGGAATTCTGAGCACGTCGCTTGGGCTGGTAAGCAGCGTGGCGAGCAAGTATCTGATTGATATCATTACGGGGTATAAGATGGAGAAACTTCCGTTTCTGATTGCCATCATGGTAGGAAGTACGGTATTCAGTCTGGTCTTTGACAGTGTGATCAGCCGGATCTCAACCAGGCTCTCCATTGACATCAACAATGACATCCAGGCGGATATCTTTGATAAGATCGTGGACGCGGACTGGCTGGAAATCAATCAATACAGTAATGGAGATATATTGAACCGTTTCAATGGGGATATCAGTACGGTCAGCGGCAATGCCATCAGCTGGCTTCCGTCGATTATTATTGCGGTCTATAATTTTATCGCGACTTTTTTTGTGATCATGCATTATGACTGGATCATGGCAGTGATCGCGCTGGGAAGTGCACCTTTTATGCTTCTGATGTCCCGTTTTATGATTAAGAAACAGCGGGATTACAGCAAAAAGGTCCGTGAGATGAGCAGTAATCTGATGACATTTGAGGTGGAGACATTTTACAACTTTGATACGATTAAGTCATTTGGAATTGCCCCACATTACAGTAAGAAGATGCGCTGGTGGCAGGGAAGGTTCAAAGACATCAGCCTGAAATATAATTTATTTACCATTAAGACGAATATTGTGCTGTCGATCATGGGAACGATGGTGCAGTTTCTGGCATTCGGATACTGTCTGTTCCGGCTATGGACGCATGATATCACGTATGGAACGATGACATTGTTTTTGCAGCAGAGAAGTAAGCTCTCGAGCGCATTTAACAATGTGGTATCGATCATACCGTCATTTTTGAACAGTTCGGTGTCGGCGCACCGGATCCGGGAGCTGGTGGAACTTCCGAAGGAAGTGCACATTCCGGAGAGTTCCGAGCTGGATGAGCTTGCGGGGGACGGATTCGAGATCCGGATGAAGGATGTGGAGTTCTCTTATACAGAAGGGACGAGGGTCATCCATCAGTCACAGTTCCGGGCGTGTCCGGGAGAGATCGTGGCGCTGGTGGGACCATCCGGTGAAGGAAAGACGACGATGATCCGTCTGATCCTCGGACTGATTCGTCCGGAGGCGGGAAGTGCGCTGATTGTTGCTTCTGATGGAAAGGAAGTTGTGCTGAATGCAGAGACGCGGCATCTGTTTGCCTATGTCCCGCAGGGCAATACCATATTATCCGGAACCATTGCAGAGAATATGCGGATGGTGAAGGAAGATGCAACGGATGAGGAGATCGTGGAGGCGTTGAAGATTGCCTGTGCGTGGGACTTTGTGGAGAAGATGCCGGATACGATCAACAGCAGGATCGGGGAACGCGGCCGGGGATTCTCGGAAGGACAGGCCCAGCGGATCGCCATTGCAAGGGCGGTGCTCCGGGATGCACCTGTTCTGCTTCTGGACGAGGCGACGTCTGCGCTGGATGTGACGACAGAACGGCAGGTGCTTCGCAATATTGTACAGCAGAAGCCGAATAAGACCTGTATTGTGACAACACACAGACCAAGTGTGCTGAACCTGTGTCAGAGGGTATATCGTGTTATGGAGACAAAAGTGACGGAACTGGATGAAGAGATGGCCAGCAGGATGGCAATGGATTTTTAACTGTCGGACAGGGAATGGAATCGTTGTATCTTTCTTTATGGATATGAACTGTAATGAGGGACACGGCGATTTTTGTGATAGCGGGTGCATTTTAAAATCTATTGTGATATAATATGCATGATTTTATAACATTTCAGAAGATAAAGGATGATACAATGATAGATATACATGCGCATATTCTTCCGGGATATGATGATGGTGCGGAAGATATGTATGATACAATGGAAATGCTCCGAATGTCTGAGGACAGTGGCGTGGAGGCGATCGTTGCGACTCCGCACTGTAATCTTCCGGGACTGTTCGATAATTATTTCGGGCAGGAATATATTGAACGGTACCAGAGTGTGGTTCGTGCAGCCAGAGAGGAGAATCTGAAGATTCAGGTCCTGCCGGGGATGGAGGCGTATGCGACAGAAGATCTTCCGGATCTGATCGTGGACGGTAAGATCATGCCGCTGAATCAGAGCCGCTATATTTTGATAGAGTTTTCGTTTGACGAGGATCCGGATTATGCGGATGATCTGCTGGAGCGTGTAGCGCATGTGGGTGCAAAGCCCGTGATTGCACATGCGGAACGGTATGAATTTATACAGGATGATCCGCAGAGGGCATGGAGATGGCGCAAGCAGGGGTATGTGATCCAGGTGAATAAGGGAAGTCTCCTCGGAAGATTCGGAGAAGGCGCACAGATTGCGTCACACAGGCTGCTGCATCACAATCTGGTATCTGTGGTGGCGAGCGATGCGCACAGCCCGTTTCAGAGGACGACCTATATGCGGGATGCTTATGCGGAGCTTGGTGTGGAATATTCTAAAAAACAACTGGATGTGCTGTTTCATGAGAATCCTGCCAGAATCTGTGCAAATAAGCCGATCCTGAAGCTGGAGCCGATTCCATTTTCCGGGCGATAGTATGCCGGACCGTGAAGCGGCCCTGAATGTTAGTATATATATGAAGGAGATTTGTCATGAGAAGACTAAAGTGGATAGTAAGTCTGGTATTTGTGCTTTCCTGTGTGGCATTTGCTGCATATAATGTAAAGTCGCGAATGCTGGAAGATCATACCCCGCCGGTGATTACCTGTGAGGAAGATACGGTGACGATCAGTGTTGCAGACGAAAAGGAAGTGCAGCAGGAAGCGCTGATGCAGGGAGTAACGGCGAAGGATAACCGGGACGGGGATCTGACCTCTTCGATTCGTGTTTCGTCCATGTCACATTTTATATCTAAAGGAAAAAGAACAGTGACGTACGTGGTGTTTGATAAAGCGAATCAGGCGGGGACACTGGAGCGAACCGTAGAATATACGGATTATGTGCCGCCGAGGATCTACCTGGCTGCGCCGCTTCGGTACTCAACGACAGAAGCAGATAAGGTTAATCTTATAGAGAATATGACTGCTTCGGACTGTCTCGACGGAGATCTGACGAGTCAGATCCGGACGAGTGTAGACAGCAGCTTTTATTATGTGCAGGCAGGGACTTATATGATTACTGCACAGGTAAGCAACAGTGCCGGGGATGTATGCTCAGTTCCTCTGGAAGTTGTGATCACAGAATCCGGGGATCGTCAGGAACAGGCCAAGTGGTATCCGATGCTGTCATCTTACATCGTGTATACCTCAGTGAATCAGGCGATTGACCCGATGGCATATGTGATCGGGATGGAGATAAACGGCATGGGGTATACATATGAGCAGGATGGTGAGAGACTTGCCGGAACGATGGAGGGAATCGCGGTAACACCCAATGTGGACTATGCGACTCCCGGCGTGTACAGTATCGATCTGTCTTATACGGCAGAGGGGGCACCGACGGCTGTGACCAGAATGTATGTTGTGGTAGAAGGTGAACAGGAAGGAGAACAGGATGGAGAACAGTAGGAATGAAATGTCTGAATTTATGGAATCCGAGATCGAACCATTTACATTGCTGCACGATATCCTGGTAAACTGGTGGGTGATTTTACTCGGAGCGCTCGCCGGAGCTATGCTGACCTATGTTGTGGTGAGCGTAAAATATGTGCCGGAATATACGACACAGGCAACATTTGTGGTTGCGTCCAGGGGCGATTCCAATGCATACAGTAATCTGTCATCTGCCAATACGATGGCGAAGACATTTCAGAAAATATTAAAAAGTAACATCATGGAGAAGACAATCTGTGAGAAGATGAAGGTCGACGAACTGAATGCAGAGATCAATGCGAAGGTTCTGGAAGGAACCAACATGCTGGTTCTGTCAGTGACGGCAGATACGCCGAAGGATTCCATTGATATTATCCGCACGGTCATGGACAATTACAGCAGTGTGTCTTTATATACCGTGGGAAATGCGGTGATGGATGTGCTGGAGGATCCGGTGATCCCCTATGCGCCTGATCATCCGCTGGATGCCACGGGCGATGCAAAGAAAGGATTTCTGGGAGGTGCGCTGATCGTAATCCTTCTTCTTGGAATGCTTTCCTACATGAGCAATACGGTGAAGCAGGAAAAAGAGATTGAGCGTAAGCTGGATGCCAGAAGCCTTGGCGCGATCAGCTATGAGTGGAAATATAAGACGATAAAAGAGGCTGTTCAGCATAAAAAAGAGGCTATTCTGGTAGATAACCCGGTGGCCAGTTTCCGTTTTGTGGAAAGTTATCGAAAGCTTGCCGCAAAGGTAGAATATCAGATGGCCAAAGAAGACCGGAAGGTCCTGGTCGTAACCAGTGTGTCTGAGAATGAAGGAAAGTCTACGGTGGCGGCAAACCTTGCGATTACGTTTGCAGCCCAGTCCAAGAAGGTTCTGCTGATTGACGGAGATATCCGCCGTCCGTCTCAGTTCCTGATTCTGGGAATGGATCTGGAAGAGAAAAATGAGATGGGTGAATATCTCAAAGGCAATGGACAGCTGGGCAATGTCATGCTTCAGTGTAACCGGAAGCATATGCTTTTTATGGGAGGCAAGAACTGCTATTCCACGTCTACGGAGATGTTGAATACGGAGCGTCTTGGTAAGCTTTTGACAGCGTGCCGCAAGTTTGTGGATTATGTGATCATCGATACACCTCCGGCGGGAATGATCGGGGATGCCCAGATATTTGCCAGGAATGCAGATGCGGTAATGATCGTTGCCAGACAGAATTATATGTATGCGGAGGATATCAATGAAGTGATGGATGACTTCCGGGATAATCATACGAAGGTACTCGGAGTGGTATTGAATGGTGTGCAGACGTTCGAGAGCCTGGCGGAAAGCCCGGTTACAGGAACCCGCTATGGAAAGTACAGCAGGTATGGACGTTACAGTAACTATAACAGAGTGAGTAAAAATGAGAACGAAGGAAAGTAGGGCATATGGACGAGTATAGAAGCAGATCGGAAAACGAACAAAATAAGATGCCTGAGAAGATAGATCTTACGAATATTATGATTGATGTCTTTCACGGGATTAAAAAGTTGTGGTGGCTGATTCTTGTACTGGCAGTGGTGTGTGCGGTGCAGTCGTACTTTTCCGTCAGTTCGAATTATCAGTCTAATTATGTGGCAGCGGCAACGGTATCCGTGACTACCGGAAATGGAACGGAGTATGTCAATGTGGAATCTGCACAGCAGATGGCGGAAGTATTTCCGTATATTCTTACCAGTGGCGTGCTCAAAGACGTGGTTGCGGAAGATATGGGAATGGAATCCATGCCGGGAACGATTCATGTTGAAGCGGAGGAAGGAATGAATCTTCTGACGATCTCCGTGTCCTGCAATGATCCGCAGATGGCATATGAGACACTGATGTCTGTGATTGAAAATTACCCGCAGATTGCAGAGTTCGTACTGGGAGAGACGACACTTACGATTCTGGATGAAACGGGTATTCCGACAGATACAGAACGCGTGGAGGTGATTCGCGGGTCCTATAAGCGGGGCGCGCTCAAAGGTGCGATCATCGGATGTGTTATACTGCTGATCTATGTATTCTCGCGAAGGACGGTAAAGTCAAAGAAAGAGCTGAAGAAGAATCTGAATCTGACGGATCTGGGAAGTGTTCCGTATGTTCGGATGAAAAAAAGAAAGACAGAGACATTTCATAATTCCGTCAGCCTGATGAATGAACGAATCTCACAGGGCTATCTTGAGGCGATCCGCAAGCTTCGCATCCGGGTTGTGAAGGCGCTGGAAGAGGAAGGAAGTCATACACTTCTGGTTACCAGTTCGATTCCGGGCGAAGGAAAGACGACGCTTGCGGCGAATCTTGCGATCTCGATGGCGCAGCAGGGGAAACGGGTGGTTCTTGTGGACTGTGATACGAGAAATCCTTCGGTCGCAGGAGTGATGAATGAGCAGGAAGTGCATCCGGGGCTGGGACAGGTCATCCGGAAGCAGGTGACGATCAAAGAAGCACTGACGACTGTTCAGCTTCCGGAGGGAAGTGTACACGGAAAAGGAAGTCTTCTGGTGATGTATGGCGGGGAGCCGAACGGAAAGGATGCAAGTCTTCTTGGAACCCGGGAAATGAAAGCTGTGATTGATACACTGAAAAAGCAGTGTGACATTGTAGTGCTGGATACCGCGCCGTCAGAGCTTCTGGCGGATGCTCCGCTGCTTGCAAGGTATGTGGATGCCGCACTTTATGTGGTGCGTTATGATTATACGAAGATGCGCCAGATTCTGGAGGGAGTACAGGCGCTTTCTATGAGTGGAATCCATGTTCTTGGATATGTGTTCAACAATGATGCGTCTTCGAAGGGCCGGGGGTATGGATACGGCTATGGAGGCTACAATGGAAGGTACGGTGGCTATGGCGGCAGATACGGCGCATACAGCCGTTACGGATCTTACAGCCGATATGGAACATATGCACGCGGCACATCGGAGGAGAAGGGATCTACGGATCGATATGGACGAGTCATAAAAGAATAGAAGAAATAGAAGAGATAAAAGATAGTAGAAGGAATAGAAGAGATAGAGGAGACAGGAGGCATCTGGAAAATGAAATTTTTTCGAAAGCATAAAAAACGGAAGATTGTCGGAATCATCATACTGGCAGTCGTGCTGCTGATCGTTGGGATCTATGGTTCTATTGTGTGGATGTTTTATAAAGACACGGTAGGGGTCGTATCCAAGGACGAGGTGGATCCGAAAGCGGAAAAAGTAAAGATTGCTGAGGAAGATCAAAAAGATAAGGATGTATTCAACGTCCTGCTGGTTGGTACAGATTCCAGAGATCCGAATTCTGATAAGGGACGTTCAGACAGTATGATGCTGGTGTCATTTAACAAAAAGCAGAATAAGTCAACGGTTATTTCTTTCATGCGTGATACGCTTGTTGATATCGACGGTTATGGCAGGAGCAGACTGGGACATACCTATGCATATGGCGGAGTCGGACTTACGATCAATACGTTGAACCAGACCTATGGTCTTGACATTCAGAACTATGTGACGATCAGTTTTGATAATCTGGTCAACGTGATCGATGAGATCGGAGGCGTAGAAGTATATATTTCCGAGGAAGAGGCGGAATATTATCGCAAGAATGGCATGCCGGATATCGTTGCCGGAGATGTGACGCTTACAGGATCACAGGCACTTGCACATGCAAGAAACAGAACACTGGGAAGTGACTTTGAGAGAACAAGACGACAGCGAAGTGTCATGTACGGAATCTATCGGAAGATCATGTCGGAGAAAGATATATCCGCACTGCTTCCGCTGATTAACTACTGTGTGACACAGGTTGAAACGAATATGAGCGTTACAGAGATCTACAATATGGCGAAAGAAGTACTGTCAACAGAAGATCTGAAGATGCAGCAGGCGTGTGCGCCACAGGACGGCACCTATACGCCGATCGTATACGAAGGAATGGATGTACTGGAAATAGACGTGGACGCAAATAAAAAGATGATAGAAGATCTGCTGTATTAGTTATAGTCAGCGATGATTGACGGAATTAAAAAGAGCTGTTGTGTGGGCAGGTGATACTGCCGGAACAACAGCTCTAATATTATGCACATTCACATATTATTATCTTTTTTCGTGCATTGCGCTTCGAACGAAGATTCACAGACGTTACCTTGACAGTTAACTCAGCCCAGGCACCCTTACGGCACCCGGAAGCTTCCGTTTAGTGCTGCTTCGTTCCCGACCTGACACGGTTCACGGATTTCCGTCGCGTAAGACCCAAGCCTCAGCGCCACTTATCAAGGGCAGCTCTGCAAACAAATGCCCTCCGCGCAATATCACCCCTGCTATAGCGGATTGCAGGTACAAGGTACCGCTAACACCCCGGCTGCACGAGTCTATATTGTAACGTGTTTTGGGAAAAATGTCAATGGGGGACAGGGGATTTTCAATTTGGGACGGAGGATTTTTAAAAATCCTCCGTCCCAAATTGAAAATCCCCTGTCCCCCATTTATAATAAAGTAAAGGAGTGAAGGTGGATGATTTTATTAGTTGCGATTAATGCGAAGTATATTCATTCGAATCTGGCGGTATACAGTCTGAAGGCGTATGCGGCGGACCCGGATGTTGAGATTGTGGAGTATACGATTAACCAGCAGGTGGATGATGTTCTGATGGATATCTACCGGAGAAGGCCGGATGTGCTGTGTTTTTCGTGTTATATATGGAATCTGGATTTCGTGGAGGAGCTGATCCGGGAGCTTGGAAAGCTCCGGCCGGGGATGCCGATCTGGCTTGGCGGCCCGGAAGTTTCGTATGATGCCAGGGAGGTACTTCGTCGTCTGCCTCAGGTGAAGGGCGTGATGAAGGGCGAGGGGGAAGTAACGTTTGCAAAGTTGTGCCGGATCTATCATTGTGTGGATGATTCTTCGGAAATGGTGGATATATCAGGAAAGAAAGGGGAAAACTTTCGGCAAAGTGAGGAAAGGATCCGGCTACAGGTGGATAACAGGCTTCTGCATGTGGATGGGATTACGTTTCGCCTTTTGAATGGGGATGTTGTGGAGAATTCCTGGCGAGAGGTGATGGACCTGAGTGAGGTTCCGTTTGTCTATGCGGATATGAAGGAATTTGAACATAAGATTGTATACTATGAGAGCAGTCGCGGTTGTCCGTTTTCCTGTAGTTACTGTCTGTCATCTGTGGATAAGAAGTTGAGGTTCCGTGATCTGTCTCTGGTAAAACGGGAACTTCAGTTTTTTATTGATCATAAGGTGCCGCAGGTGAAGTTTGTGGACCGTACATTCAACTGCAGGCATGATCATTCGATGGCGATCTGGCAGTATATTCTGGAACATGATAATGGGATTACGAATTTTCATTTTGAAGTGGCAGCAGACATCCTGAATGAGGAGGAGCTGGCGCTCATGGAGCGTATGCGTCCGGGGCTGATCCAGCTGGAGATCGGGGTGCAGTCCACGAATCCGGATACCATCCGCGCGATACGGAGAACGATGGATTTTGAAAAGGTGGCAGGTATTGTGCGGCGAATTCAGAATATGGGCAATATTCACCAGCATCTGGACCTGATTGCGGGTCTCCCGTATGAAGATATAGAAAGCTTTGCAAAGTCATTCGATGATGTCTATGCGCTTCGTCCGGAGCAGCTTCAGCTGGGATTTCTGAAAGTGCTGAAGGGATCTTTTATGGAGGAGCATCAGGAAGAATACGGACTGGTCCATAAGGACCGGCCGCCATATGAAGTGCTGTATACGAGATGGTTATCTTATGAGGACGTCATGCGTCTGAAGGGCATTGAAGAGATGGTGGAGGTATATTATAACAGCCGACAGTTCACGAATACGATGGAGGAACTGGTACGGGAGTATGCTTCTGCATTTCAGATGTACGATGATTTGAGTCACTTTTATGAAGAGAGCGGATATGGAAGCGTTCAGCACAAGCGAAGTACAAGATATGCGATCCTGCTGGAATATATCGCACTTCATTTTCCACAGAAGGTGGAGTATTACCGGGAAAAACTGACGTATGACTATTATCTTCGGGAAAATGCGAAGAGTCGTCCGGAATTTGCGGGAGAATATAAGGTGGAGAAGGCTGAACTTAGAAGTTTTTATGAAAATGAAGAAAACAGCCGGCGTTATCTGCCTGCATATGAAGCCTACGACAGAAATCAGATGCGCAAGATGACCCATCTGGAATACTTTGCATCGACAAAGGAATATATATTATTTGATTATATGGAACGTAATCCGTTGAATCAGGAAGCGCGTGTCTGTATAGTGGAAAGTGTGTGATTATGAAAAAAAGAACGAAAGAAATACTGGAGATACTCGATGCGCAGTATGGAACGGAGTACGTCTGTTACCTGAATTATGAGACTCCCTGGCAGCTTCTGGCTGCCACAATGCTTTCTGCCCAGTGTACAGATGCCCGGGTCAATATCGTGACAAAAGATCTGTTTCAGAAATATCCGTCTGTGGTTGCAATCGCTGACGCGGACCTTAAGGAGCTGGAGCGGGATATCAAGCCGACCGGATTCTATCACAATAAGGCGAAGAATCTGATTGCCTGCATGAAGAAGATCCGTGACGAATTTGGCGGAGAGGTTCCGCGTTCGCTGGAGGATCTGACATCGCTTGCAGGGGTGGGAAGGAAGACTGCCAATGTGATCCGGGGAAATATCTATCATGATCCGAGTGTGGTAGTGGATACGCATGTGAAGAGGATTTCCAAAAGACTGGGGCTTACAAAGAATGAGGAGCCGGAAAAGATTGAACAGGATCTGATGAAAGAATTGCCAAAAGACCACTGGATATTGTATAATATTCAAATTATTACATTTGGGAGAACAATCTGTATGGCAAGGAATCCAAAATGTGCGGATTGTTTCTTGAAAAAATACTGTAAACAGTATAGAATGTAAAAAATATAGAGGAATTTTATGAAAGAAGGAAGTAATTCATGAATTTTAATAATAAAAGGACCAGGAGAATCATCGCAATCGTTATTATGGTTGTAATTGTCGCTATGATTGCGACCATGATTATTCCATACCTGGTTTAATGAGAATACTAAGGGGGAACCAGAAGGGGAATGGCTGAGAATCGTCACAGGATAAAAAGAGGAAACAGCAGAAGGAAAGCTGCCCTGCGAAGGAAAAGAAGGATACTGATCCTGGGAATGGCGCTTGTATTTGCGTGTATCGTTGTGGGAATCACCTACGCGGTACTGTATCATTATGTGTCGGGATTCCCGGAGGATAAGATATGTGACAATATCTATATCGGGGAATGTGATGTTTCCGGCATGAGCCGTCAGGAAGCGAAAGCAGTTCTTGTGGAAAAGCAGGAGAAGGACAAAACGTTGACAGTCAGCCTGAAAGTGGACGAAAAGCATACGGTAGCGACGCTTGAGGAGATGGGGATTCAATATGCAGATATTGATAAACTTACCAAAAAGGCGGTCGAGTATGGCAAGACGGGGAGCGTCTGGATCCGAAGCCGGCAGATTGGCAGGCTGAAGAAAGAGAAGAAAGTATTTGCCTGTGAGATCTCGCTGGATGATGAGAAAGCAAAGCAGGTGATCACGCAGAGAGCAGTTCCGCTGGCGGAGCATGCCAAAGATGCGCAGATCGTCAGAAAAGGAAATGCATTTAAGATTACGGAAGAGCAGGATGGGCAGACGGTCGATATGAAGGCCGCGATTCAAAAGATAGAAAAGAAATTAAACGGAGAATGGGATCACAGCGAGTTTTCCGTGAAATTGCCTTTGAAGACGGAAAAACCGTCGATCGTGAAGACAGATCTGGAAAGCATTCAGGATGTACTGGGTACATTTTCCACAGATGCCGGAGGAGGAGAACGGTGGCAGAATCTGAAGACCGGCGTGGAACATCTCAACGGTAAGATCCTGATGCCGGGAGAGAAGATTTCCGTGCATGACGTGACGGCGCCATATGACGCAGAACATGGGTATGTGGAAGCCGGATCGTATGAAAACGGGCAGGTGGTGAATTCTTATGGCGGAGGAATCTGCCAGGTATCCACTACTTTGTATAATGCAGTACTGTATGCAGAACTTGAAGTGATTGAAAGATATCCGCATTCTATGCTGGTTGCTTATGTCGACCCGTCCAGAGACGCGGCGATCGCGGGTGATTATCTGGACTTTGTATTCCAGAATAGTTATGAGACACCGATCTATCTGGAAGGTGAGATTGATGATAACAATCAGCTCAGATTTACCATATATGGAAAAGAAACAAGGGATCCGGACCGTACGATCGAATTTGAAAGTGAGACACTGAAAACGGAAGATTACGGAGTCGTATATCAGGAAAACTCGCAGGCGGCGCTTGGAAGCATGAAGTATTCCGGAAGTCCGCACACCGGAAAAGTGGCACAGCTGTGGAAAATAGAGTATAAAAACGGTAAGGAAGTCAAACGGGAGATCGTGAATAACAGTACCTACGAAAAATCGGATCAGATCATAGAGATCGGAACGGCATCGAATAATCCTGCCGCGACGGTGCTGGTGAGAAATGCGATTGCAACACAGGATCTGGATAAGATTAATGCGGCAATCAATGAGGCGGCCAATCTGGCATCCGGTGCATCGTCGGATTCGTCATCGGGTTCATCGTCCCAGGCATCGACTGGAGAAGAGTCGGGTGGGGAAGACCAGACTTCGAATTCGCAGTAAAAGTATAGTGATGGAAAGGAAATCGGCAGCAGATGAAAGTAGAGACACAGACAGAGCAGATGATAAGTGAGACGGCTTATGTATGTGGTCAGTCAAAATATATCGGCGTTCATGCACTCGCACAGGCAGTGAATTCACTGGCTGCTGCAGGTGCGCCCTGCTGTGGTGTCAGTGCCCGCATTCTGCTTCCGCCGTATGTATATAAGTCCAGGATCAACGGAATGCGTAAGATGCTTAAGGAAGCCTGCAGAGAGCAGCAGATAGAACTGATGGAACTTACAGGTGAACAGAATCCGGTTGTGAATTATCCAATGGCGATCGTTACGGGAATTGCACACGCGCCGAAGGAAGAGCCCTGGTGCCTGGAAACCGCACGAGCCGGTAAGGACATTGTCCTTGTGGGCTGGGTCGGTATGGACGGCATGCTCAGAATTGCAGAAGAAAGAGAAAAAGAGTTAAAGATGCGTTTTGCCCCGGCATTTATCAATCAGATACTTTCTTACAGGCAGAAGATATTTGCGCTGCGGGAAATTGATGTTGCAAAAGCCAGGGGCGTATCTGTCGTACGTCAGATCAGGGAAGGCGGTATTCTGGCGGCACTGTGGGAACTTTCAAAAGAACTGGATACGGGACTGGAGCTGGATATGAAACAATTTTCTATCCTGCAGGAGACGATAGAAGTCTGCGAACATTTTCGCCTGAATCCGTATCAGCTGATATCCACAGGAAGTTTTCTTATGGTAACTGACGATGGGGAAGTACTGGCAGATGCGCTGAGAGAACAGAAGATTCCGGCGTCTGTAATCGGACGCACCAGGGACAATAATGATAAAATTATACATAACGGAGAAGAAGTGCGGTATATAGACCGTCCGGCGCCAGATGAGATTCTTCGGTTATTTGATGGAGGTAAGACAGATGGAGACAGGAAAGACAGCAGAGATCAGAAAACAGATCCTTCTGTATCTGGAGAAGAATAGCAGAGTAGAGATTGGAGAACTGGCAGTTCTTCTGGGAACGGATGAAGTAACGATTGCCAATGAGATGGCAGCCATGGAAAAGGAACAGATCATCTGTGGCTATCATACATTGATCAACTGGGATAAAGCAGGCAGTGAGTATGTAAATGCGCTGATCGAGGTAAAGGTAACGCCGCAGAGAGATAAAGGATTTGATGAGACGGCAGAGAGAATCAGCAATTATCCGGAGGTGGAAGCGGTATATCTGATCTCCGGAGGATATGATCTGATGGTTCTGATCGAGGGAAGGACGATTCAGGAAATATCCAGATTTGTTTCAAGTAAGCTGGCGCCGATCGAGGATGTAGTCAGCACCGTGACGTATTTTATTATGAAGAAATACAAAGATCACGGAACGCTTATGATTGAAAAGAAAAAATCAGAAAGGATGCTGGTGACACCGTAATGAGAAATCCACTATCAAGAAAAATAACCGGCATTGAACCATCTGGAATTCGTAAATTCTTTGACATCGTAAGTGAGATGCCGGATGCAATCTCTCTTGGCGTAGGAGAGCCTGATTTTGATACGCCGTGGAGAATCCGGGAGGAGGGAATCTATTCTCTGGAAAGGGGACGTACCTTTTATACGTCCAATGCAGGACTCAAAGAACTGAAGATAGAGATTGGAAAATATTTAAATCGAAAGATTCAGGTGAATTATGATCCGGATCATGAGATCCTGGTAACGGTAGGCGGAAGTGAAGGGATCGATGTTGCACTTCGTGCAATGCTGGATCCGGGAGATGAGGTGCTGATTCCACAGCCAAGCTATGTATCCTATCTGCCATGTACCATTCTGGCGGATGGTGTTCCGGTTGTCATTCCACTTCAGCAAAAGAATGAATTTAAACTGACGGCAGAAGAACTGGAGTCTTACATTACGCCGAAGACAAAGATTCTGGTACTGCCTTATCCCAATAATCCGACGGGAGCTATTATGACCAGAGAAGATCTGGAACCAATCGCAGAAGTCATCCGAAAACATGATCTGTATGTGCTTTCAGATGAGATCTATTCGGAATTGACTTATAAGTACGATCATGTGTCGATCGCTTCCCTTCCGGGAATGAAAGAACGGACACTGGTGATCAATGGATTCTCCAAAGGATTTGCCATGACCGGATGGAGATTGGGATACATATGCGGACCTGCAGTGATCACAGAACAGATGGTGAAGATTCACCAGTTCGCGATCATGTGTGCACCGACGAACAGCCAGTATGCGGCAGTGGAAGGACTGAGACACTGTGAAGATGAAGTACAGCAGATGCGGACGGCTTATAATCAGAGAAGGCGTTTTCTGATGCATGAATTTGCCAGAATGCGTCTGGATTGTTTTGAGCCGTTTGGAGCATTCTATATCTTTCCAAATATCCAGGAATTCGGCATGACTTCAGAAGAATTTGCGATGCGGTTCCTGGAGGAAGAAAAAGTAGCTGTTGTTCCGGGAAGTGCGTTTGGAGAGTGTGGCGAAGGATATATAAGAGTTTCTTATGCATATTCGCTGGAGGATCTGAAAGAGGCGATCGGGCGTCTGGGAAGCTTTATCGGGCGTTTGAGAAATGAACGTTAGAGAAGAGAATCTGTTGAGAGTAACAGATTGCGTTGACAGGTTGCATAAATCAGATGAAAAGGAGAAGCGTTATGCTGAATATTGTATTGCATGAGCCGGAAATACCGGCAAATACGGGAAATATCGGAAGAACCTGTGTAGCAACGAATACCAGGCTGCATCTGATCGAGCCGCTGGGATTCCGTTTGAATGAAAAGAGTCTGAAACGTGCGGGGATGGATTACTGGGAGCAGCTGGATGTGAGAACATATATTGATTATAATGATTTTCTTGAAAAAAATCCGGGCGCCAGAATCTATATGGCTACAACGAAGGCTGAAAAAGTGTATACAGACGTATCTTATGAACCGGATTGTTATATCATGTTCGGAAAAGAAAGTGCAGGAATACCGGAAGAGATTCTGATACACCATAAGGAGGACTGTGTACGCATTCCGATGGTAGGAGACATCCGGTCTCTGAATCTGGGGAATTCGGTGGCGATCGTCCTGTATGAGGCGCTGAGGCAGAATGGATTTGCCGGCATGAATCTGGAAGGCCGTCTGCACAGGCTGCAGTGGTAGCAGAAGAGCTGATATGCCATAGAGAAGTCGTTTGGCGGCAAGGTGTTTTGGGGGCATGGGTATGTTGTTCCAAAAAATGGAGTCCGTGTATATCGGATATGATATGTCTCTTTGCGGAGATATCAGAGATGCATTAGGAAGAGAAGGAATCAAATATAAATGCAGAGTACATAATCATGATACACAGTTTCTGGGAAATGGACGGGGGACTTCCCGTGGGACCGCGGGAAGCGTTGGGATGAACCGGAATTATATGAATCAGTACGAGATTCTGGTACCGGCAAAAGACCGGGAACAGGCGGAATATATCATCCGCAGCATTCACCAAAAGGAAAGAGCGGGCATATGATAGGATAGATATTCGTTTTAAGGAGCGTATAAATATGGAGAAGAAACTTCCCTTTTATATGGCGTATCCGATACCGCTTTTATATGATGATGAACGATTATATCGTCGGGACTATGACTATATGAAAAGTATCTATCCGGATACGGCAAAACGCATGGTTCCATATATAGAAGAAGAATGCGACCGCATGGAATATGACGGAAGTATGCTGTATGATGAGTATCCGGACCGGCTGCAGCTTCGTCTGATGTGCAGAAGAATCTATGATCGTGCAAAAGAGGAAGAAAAAGATCCGGGGAAATGGCTACAGGATCTTGTGGAGGTAATGGTGTATCAGGAATTGTGCCGCAGAAGACAAGAACACAGAAGATATAAGAGAAAATTATATTAAAGGACGTAATACTACAGATCAATCATTCGGAAGAGTGATTTTGACTGTAGAAGGAGGAAGACTGCTATGGACAATATTATATTTATCGGAATGCCTGCGGTGGGAAAGAGTACGGTAGGTGTGGTAGTGGCGAAGCGCCTGGGATACCGGTTTATGGATACAGACCTTCTGATACAGGAAGAAGAGGGAAAATTACTGAAGGATATTATTGAAGAAAGAGGAACGAAAGGGTTTCTGGAAGTGGAAGACCGTGTAAATGCCGGGGTTGATGCAACGCACACGGTTATTTCTCCGGGAGGAAGTGTTGTTTATTGTGAGAATGCGATGCGGCATTACAAAGAAATCGGTACGGTTGTATATTTGCAGGCATCATTTGAAACAATAAATCAGAGATTGAATAATGCAAAAAACCGCGGGGTAGTACTCAGAGAAGGGCAGACCCTGAAGGCTCTCTATGATGAGCGGGTACAGCTTTTTGAAAAATATGCTGATGTGACAGTGTGTGAAGACGGATTGAAGCTGGAAGATACGATTGAGAAGGTGCTGGATGCGCTGGAATCGAATAAAACTCTCTGATATTGTCCGGTTCAGCCATCATTGGTCAGACGGCTGCAGTCATGCTGAAATGCCGTGTCCGTAGGCCTGGTGATGGCTGAAGTGTTACAATCAGATTACATAATTGTAAAAAATATTTTACAATTTGGAATTTTATGATATAATAGCCACGAATATAGATGGTAAGACAGAGATTTGAGAGAGTGAATAGATAGTAATATAGAGGTGTAAGATGGAACAATATATTATTAAAGGCGGACATCCGCTTGTTGGAGAAGTGGAGATTGGCGGAGCGAAGAATGCGGCATTGGCAATTCTTGCTGCAGCGGTTATGACGGATGAAACTGTGCTGATAGATAATCTGCCGGATGTAAATGATATTAATGTGCTTCTGGACGCGATTGCAGGAATTGGCGCGAATGTACACCGGATTGACCGGCATACAGTAAAGATTAATGCAAAGAGTATCTGCAATGTTGATATTGAGTATGATTATATCAAAAAAATTCGTGCGTCTTATTACCTTTTAGGAGCATTACTTGGAAAATACAAACGTGCGGAAGTAGCACTTCCGGGCGGATGCAATATCGGAAGCAGACCGATTGACCAGCATCTGAAAGGGTTCCGCGCATTGGGAGCAGATGTAGAGATTGAATACGGCAAGATTATTGCTGAAGCCGACAGACTGGTAGGAAAGCATATTTATTTTGACGTAGTAAGTGTGGGTGCGACCATCAATGTTATGATGGCGGCAACGATGGCTGAGGGAACAACGATCATGGAGAATGTGGCAAAAGAGCCGCATGTCGTAGACGTGGCGAACTTCCTGAACAGCATGGGAGCCAATATCAGAGGTGCGGGAACGGATGTGATCAAGATCCGTGGTGTTTCCCGTCTGCACAGTACAGAATATTCCGTAATTCCGGATCAGATAGAAGCAGGAACCTTTATGTTTGCGGCAGCAGCCACCAAAGGCGATGTGACAGTGCTGAATGTCATCCCAAAACATCTGGAGGCAACGATTGCCAAACTGGTAGAGATCGGATGTGAGGTAGAAGAGTTTGATGATGCGGTTCGTGTCGTATCCAAAGGAGGACTTACAAGTACACACGTGAAGACCCTTCCGTATCCGGGATTCCCGACAGACATGCAGCCGCAGATCGGCGTTACACTGGCTTTGTGCAAGGGGACAAGTATCATCACGGAAAGCATATTTGAAAATCGATTCAAATATCTGGACGAACTGGCAAGAATGGGTGCAAATGCCAAGATAGAAGGAAATTCAGCAACGATTGAAGGAGTGGAGGGATTCTCCGGAGCGAGAGTCAGCGCACCGGATCTTCGTGCAGGTGCTGCGCTGTGTATCGCAGGACTGGCAGCAGAGGGCATCACAATCGTGGATGATATCATATATATTCAGAGAGGTTATGAACGATTCGAGGAAAAACTTCGCAGCCTTGGTGGAATGATTGAAAAAGTGGCGTCAGAAAAAGATATTCAGAAATTCAAATTAAAAGTTGGCTAAACTTTAAAAAGGGACGGAGGATTTTTAAAAATCCTCCGTCCCTTTTTAAAGTGGAAAATGGGGAATGTGTGTGGATAAGATGTGGAGAAAAAACAGGTATTTTATATTATTGATTGCTTCGGTCGTGAATTTTGTGCATGGGAATCCTTATATCTGGACGGTTTTCCAGCCTTATGTGAGGGAAGAGTATGAGCTGTCTCTGGCGGCTTCAAGTCTGCCGTTTACGATTATTATCGCCATATTTGCGCTGGGGAATATGATTGGCGGATATCTGCAGCACCGGATCGGAGCGAAAAGGACGATCCTTGCAGGAAGTCTGGTAATGTGCGGGGGATTTTTTCTTGCTGCCATGGCGCCTTATCAGATGCCGTGGCTGATCTCTCTGGGATATGGTGCGCTGGGAGGCCTGGGATCGGGCTGCGCCTTCAGCATGCTGGTTGCTGTTCCGCAGGCCTGGTTTCCGGATAAAAAGGGGCTGGTGACGGGGATTACGGTCGGCGTGGTCGGTGTGTCGGGAGTCATCATGAACCCGCTGTGTGATTATGTCCTGCAATTGCATGGATACCGTTATGCAATGCTGATGGTTACTGTCATCTATGGAATCCTGTGTATGGGTGCATTTTTTATGGAAGAGCCGCTGCCGGAAAGATGTGAGGAAGCACGTGAGAAATTATATGGGGAAAATCCGGTGGAAAACGGTGTGGAAAACAATGGTGAACATTCAGGAGTACGTCAGTATACGACGCGGGAGATGATGGCGACAAAAGAGTATTATCTGATCAGCCTTACAATGGCGCTGGCTGTTCCGGCGTATGTTCTTGTGAATCCACTTATGAAGTCTCTGGGAATGGAACGGGGACTGAGCAGTGCACAGGCACTTGCTGGTGTCATGATTGCTTCGTTTGCCAACATTGCCGGTCGGTTTGCGCTCCCGTGGCTGTCGGATAAGGTGGAACGGACAAAAGTGATCCGGATCATGTACGCCCTTGCAGCAGTGGCGGTGTCAGGGCTTATCATTGCAAGAGGCTTTCTTTTTATTATACTGATCTCTGTGGTCTGTCTGGTATACGGGGGTGTGGTCAGTGTATTCCCGGTACTGGTATCTGACCGCTTCGGAATGCAGTATCAGGGAATGAACTTTGGAGCGGTCATGCTGGGATATGGTCTGGTGTCTGTGATGTGCAGCGGATTACTGGACGCTGCAGGCCTGACGTGTTCGTTCCTGATCGCAGCAATTGCATGCGTGGCAGGATTCATTATGGCGAAGGTGTTGTAAAGGATTGACATTGACTTTATAAAATATTAATATAATACATGAAAATTTTATAAAAGGAGAGTTGTATTTATGAATAAAGTGAGTATTGTATTATTTATTATCCAGGCGATTGCAGTATTTGGATCCATTGTGAACGGAAATTTATTTTCTATGGGATTATTCCAGCTGATTGGATTTTTCCTTCCACTTATTATCGGTATCGTTCTGATTGTAAGAGATAATAAGAAAAAGGGAAAATAGGCACAGACACCTATTGACATAGTGTTGAAAAGGGTGTACAGTCTTACTGTTACAAAATATTATAATGAATGAAGCAAACTTTCTCTTATTCAGAGCAGCGGAGATACAAAGGATCTGTGAAACTGCGGCAACCCCGGTGAACGGAAGGTGCCAACCTGAGCGAGTGATCGAACAATAAGAGGATTGGTTTATGATGATATAAAACAGTCCGCTTATCTGCGGGCTGTTTTTTCTGCCTGCAAAGTCCGGACGCTTTTCACAATCATTACCGATGAGGAGAACCGGATGCAAAGGCAGTATCGATCCGGGAGAAAGTAAGCGGGAAGAGACACTCTTCGAATGGAAAAGAGCGGTGAATGTAAGGGAGGTCTCTTTCAGTAGGAAAGGAGAAAAACATGGAGAAAAGATTATTTACGTCTGAATCAGTAACGGAAGGCCATCCGGATAAAATGTGTGATCAGATATCGGATGCGATTCTGGATGCACTCATGGAGCAGGATCCGATGAGCCGTGTGGCATGTGAGACATGTACCACAACAGGACTTGTACTTGTCATGGGTGAGATTACGACCAACGCTTATGTGGATATTCAGAAAATTGTAAGAGATACCGTAAGAGAGATCGGTTATACCAGAGGAAAGTTCGGTTTTGACTCTGATACATGTGGAGTCATTACTGCTATTGATGAACAGTCCAGTGACATCGCAATGGGTGTTGACAAGGCGCTGGAAGCGAAAGAGAATAAGATGTCTGATGAAGAGATCGAGGCAATCGGTGCCGGAGATCAGGGAATGATGTTTGGTTATGCAACGGATGAGACACCGGAACTGATGCCGTACCCGATCGCACTTGCACACAAGCTTTCTTACCGTCTGACAGAAGTAAGAAAGAACGGAACACTTCCATACTTAAGACCGGATGGAAAGACACAGGTTACAGTTGAATATGATGAAAATGGAGTTCCTTCCCGTCTGGATGCAGTTGTTCTGTCAACACAGCATGATCCGGATGTGACACAGGAACAGATTCACGAAGATATCAAAAAGTATGTATTTGATGCAATCATTCCGGAAGGAATGGTAGATGAAGGAACCAAGTTCTTTATCAATCCGACGGGACGCTTTGTAATCGGCGGACCTCACGGAGACAGCGGACTTACGGGAAGAAAGATCATCGTAGATACCTACGGTGGAATGGCGCGTCACGGCGGCGGAGCATTTTCCGGAAAGGACTGTACCAAGGTGGACAGATCCGCAGCTTATGCTGCACGTTATGTTGCAAAGAATATCGTTGCAGCAGGACTTGCGAAGAAATGTGAGATTCAGCTGTCCTATGCAATTGGTGTGGCACATCCGACTTCTATCATGGTGGACACATTTGGAACCGGAAAGATCAGTAACGAGAAGCTGGTAGAGATGATCCGCGAGAACTTTGATCTTCGTCCGGCCGGAATCATCAGGATGCTGGATCTCAGAAGACCGATCTACAAGCAGACTGCTGCATACGGACACTTCGGACGTACAGATGTTGAGTTCCCATGGGAGAAGCTTGACAAGGTGGAAGATCTGAAAAAGTATCTGTAAGTATACAGTGGATTTTTTATAAAAATTTTAGAAATGTTTATGGGCGCTTTGGTGTGAAGCGCCTTTTTTCATGCTATACTTTTAGCGGAGGACGTTGTGTATGAAGCTGAAAACAAGATTGATCATTGCGTTTATTACGGTGACGATCATCCCGATCGTTCTGAGTGTTACGATCATATGGCTTTTGAGTATGTACCAGATGAGTTCCATTGAAAAAACGTATGGAATCACGGATGCAACATTTGAATCGTTTACGAATTCACTGCAGGTATTGTCGAGAGTGACGGAAGAGCCGTATCATGAATTGACACAAATGTCGCGGCAGGAGCCTCAGAAGATGGAAGATGCGACCTGTCTGGATGTATTTAATCGTAAAATAGAAGAAAAGAAAGCATATCTGGTAGTCCGAAAAGACAATACTATTGTGTATGTGGGAACGGATTCGGAAAAAGCGTCGGAAGTTATCAGTCAGCTTCCTGCATATGGAGAATCAACTTATACATCGGAAAATGGTACGTATCTTGGCGGAGATGCACAGGCACTGGTTAAGCAGGTGGACTTTCTGTATGCCGATGGCGAACGGGGAAGTGCGTTTATCGTGTCTGACCTTACCAATGTCATTCCGGAAGTGCGGGAATTCTTCTGGGATATCGTGTTTGGAATTATCCTTGCACTGATACTTACGACGGCATGTTTTGTCCTGTGGATCTATCGGGCTGTCATGGGACCGATCAGGAAGATGCAGTCGGCGGCACAGAATATCAAGGAGGGGAATCTTGATTTTGAACTGCGTCCGGATGCAGATGATGAGCTGGGAAGCTTATGTCAGGATCTGGAAGAGATGCGCCGCAGGCTGAAGGACAGTGCGGAAGAAAAAGTGAAGTACGATAAAGAGAGTAAGGAACTGATCAGCAACATTTCTCATGATCTGAAGACTCCGGTTACGACGATCAAGGGATATGCAGAGGGAATTATGGATGGTGTTGCCGATACGCCGGAGAAGGTGGACAGATACGTCAGAACCATTTATAACAAGGCAAATGAGATGGACACCCTGATTAATGAGCTGACGCTGTATTCCAAGATTGACACGAATAAGATCCCTTATAATTTTAATATTGTCTCTGTAAATGCATATTTTGATGATTGTGCGGAGGATCTGTCGCTGGAACTGGAATCCAGTAATGTAGAATTCCGGTATTTTAATTATGTAGACCCCAGCGTAAAGGTGATCGCGGATGCGGAACAGATTAAGCGGGTCATCCACAATATCATTAATAACTCTCTGAAATATATGGATAAAACAAAAGGTGTCATCAATCTGAGGGTAAAAGATGTGGGAGACTTCGTACAGATAGAACTGGAAGACAACGGCAAGGGCATCGCCGCAAAAGATCTTCCGAATATATTTGACCGGTTTTACCGTACAGATGCATCGAGGAATTCTGCGACCGGAGGAAGCGGTATAGGATTGTCGGTGGTAAAGAAGATTGTAGAGGAACATGGAGGCAAGATATGGGCTACCAGCAGAGAAAAGACTGGAACGACGATGTATTTTGTTCTCAGAAAATATCAGGAGGTACCGATTCATGAGTAAGATATTGATTGTAGAAGATGAGGAAGCGATTGCAGAATTAGAGCGGGATTATCTGGAATTAAGCGGATTTACGGTTGAGGTTGCCAATGATGGTGAGACAGGACTCAAGAAGGCGCTGAATGAAGAATATGACCTGTTTATTCTGGATCTGATGCTTCCGGGGATTGACGGGTTTGATATCTGCCGCCAGATCAGAGATGTGAAGAATACACCGATCGTCATGGTATCGGCAAAGAAGGATGATATTGATAAGATTCGTGGCCTGGGTCTTGGTGCGGATGATTATATGACCAAGCCGTTCAGCCCGAGTGAGCTGGTTGCAAGAGTGAAGGCACATCTGGCAAGATATGACCGGCTGACTGGAAGCGCGGTGGAAAAGAACAAGGTCATTGAGATTCGTGGACTGAAGATCGATACGACTGCAAGACGCGTATGGATCAATGGGGAAGAAAAGACATTTACGACCAAGGAGTTTGATCTTCTTACATTCCTTGCGAGTCATCCGAACCATGTATACACCAAGGAAGAACTGTTCCGGGAGATCTGGGATATGGAATCCATCGGGGATATCGCAACGGTGACGGTGCATATCAAGAAGATCCGCGAGAAGGTGGAGATGGATACGTCGAATCCGCAGTATATTGAGACCATCTGGGGAGTAGGATATCGTTTTAAAATATAAGAAGAAGGGGAGTCACTGCGAAAGAGATGATGGATTCATCTGTAGACCGGTGGCTCCTTTTTTGTATATAGGGGGCGTGATGTTTATAAAGAAAGACGGCTTTTGAAAAATGGTCTTACTGAACCGTGGCTGGATGAGCCTGTTGGGCATATATATTATTTTTCTTTTATGATCTCCTCTTTTTTCACGGTTATGTGAAATCCTTCAATCTGTTTTCAATATAATTGGGCAATTGTTAATTAACATAGCAGCAATGCCCATTATCTCCTCAGTTTTCATTAAAAACTCAGATTTGTTGGGGGAAATCGTTCCGTTTTTCAAGATACGCCCATAAAGCGTGTTATTCAAGTACGCCACCGGCGTACTTGCCTCGAGGCGCGCTTCAAAGGAGCTTTCATCTGCGCGCTTCTGCGATCCGCCGGAGGCTTAGCTTGCAGCAGGGGATACCCCGGCTGCAAGTTGTATCGTTGTATCGAGTCGGGATGTTCATTCTATTTGACAGTTTTTTGTATAATCAATATAATGATGCCATAGTGAAGAATTATAGTATCTTAATCTTAACAGAACGGGGACGGATGAATGAAACAGAAAAAGCGGAGTATCAGATGGAATACGATGGGAATCCTGGTGGGAGGATTTCTTGCTGTGATTCTGGCGGGAGCAGTTCTTCTATGGCTGCCGGTCAGCAATCAGAAGCCCATCACATTTCTGGATGCGTTGTTTACGGCGACAACGTCGGTATGTGTGACAGGACTTGTGACGGTGACGCCTGCGACACAGTTTACACTGTTCGGGAAGGTGGTACTTCTGATACTGATCCAGATCGGCGGTCTGGGAGTGATTGCCTGTGCGACCGCATTTTTTATTATATTAAAACGTAAAATTACGATAAAAGAGAGAGTCCTGATTCAGGAAACCTATAATATGGATTCCATCGGCGGCATGGTGGGTCTGGTAAAAAGGATTCTGACAGGAACACTTCTGGTCGAGGCGGCCGGTGCGCTCCTGTATGCTGTTCAGTTTATTCCGGAATACGGTCCGGTGAAAGGAGCAGGATATGCACTGTTCCATTCGATATCGGCATTCTGTAATGCGGGAATTGATATTCTGGGAGATTCCAGTCTTGCAAAGTATGCATTGAATCCGCTTGTAAATATTACGACCATGCTTCTGATCGTTCTTGGAGGACTGGGATTTACCGTATGGTATGATGTGATTGAAAATGGGAAACGAATCCACAGGCACGAGGTGCCGAAACGATGGTGGTTCACGCGCCTGAAGCTGCATTCTAAGCTGGCGATCGTGACAACCGCAGTGCTGCTGGGGATCGGAACGCTGCTGACACTTGTGCTGGAATATCAGAATCCGGAGACGATCGGGCAGATGAGCTTTGGCGGAAAACTGATGACTTCTCTGTTCCAGTCAGTGACGACGAGAACCGCGGGATTCTTTACGATACCGCAGGCGAGTATGCATGAGGAGACCAGATTCGTATGTATGATCCTGATGTTTATCGGAGGATCGCCGGGAGGAACGGCCGGTGGTGTGAAGACAACGACGGTTACCATGCTTGTTCTTACCTGCATTACACTGGTGCGGGGCGGACACGATACGGAATGCTTTGGACGCAGGATATCCAGAAGCAATTTCCGCATGGGAATTACGATCATTATGCTGGCATTTACCATATTCCTGACCGGGACGACGCTGGTTGCCATCTTTGAACCCGACAGCACGCCATTTTTAAATATCATGTATGAGACGGCGTCTGCAATCGGTACCGTGGGGCTGACAGCCGATGTGACAGCGGGGTTATCTGTGGCGAGCAGGTTTGTGATCATGATCATGATGTTTGCGGGACGACTCGGCCCGATGACGCTTGCGCTTTTGTTTGCGGGAAAACCGAATCCGAGAGACCGGATCCGGGAGCTGCCGTCAGAGCGGATCATGGTAGGATAATCGTATCAGATTAGAATATGAATAGAATATATGTGGAAGACAGACGATGGAGGAAGAAAGTATGAAAAAACAGTATGCGGTATTCGGAATGGGCAGCTTCGGAGAAAGTGTGGCGGTCGCACTGCAGGGTCTGGGCTGTGAGGTTGTAGCCGTGGATGACGATATGGAGCGGATCGAAGAGGTTGCGAATCGTGTATCCTATGCGATGAGAGCGGACTTTGGGGATCCGGAAGTGGTCCGTTCCCTCGGAGCACGGAACCTTGACGGAGTCGTGGTCGCGGTTGCGGATAATATGGAGGCCAGCATCATGGCTACACTGGTATGTAAGGAGATCGGGGTTCCGTATGTGATCTCTAAGGCGAAGAATGAGCTTCACGCGATTGTTCTGAAGAAAATCGGTGCAGATGCAGTTATCTTTCCGGAAAAGGAGATGGGGATCCGGCTCGCCAAGACTCTGATGTCTGCGGACTTTACGGAATGGATCTCCCTGTCGCCGGATTACAGCCTGGTAGAGATTGCGGTTCCGACAAAATGGATCGGCAGATCGTTGCAGGAACTGGATATCCGAAAAAAATACGGAATCAACGTAGTGGGGATCGAGATCGGAGCAGAGGTGAAGATCAATTTTGATCCGGCAGAAAAGCTGGAAAAAGGAATGGTTCTGATTCTGGTGGGTTCCAATGAAATGCTGAAGGAGATTCAGGATTAAAAGGCATGTGTATTCAGGAAATATCTATCGAGATGAGGGAGGAAGCTGCATGATTACAAGCACTTCAAATGCCAGGATCAAGCGCCTGGTGAATCTGAAGAAAAAGAGAAAGGCAAGAGATGAAGAAAAGGTATTCCTCGTAGAAGGCATCCGGATGTTCCGGGAAGTGCCGCTTCGACAGCTGAAGGAAGTATATGTGTCGGAATCCTTTTATAAGAAGGAAAGAGCGGTGGTGGATCAGGTGCTTGGAACGTCCGGCATCCGACCGGAGGAACTGTCGGATACGGTATATGCATATGCGTCGGATACGAAGACTCCGCAGGGGATCCTGTGCGTGGTCAGCCAGATGGAATATACAGAGGAAGAGGTCATGGGCGGTACGTGTCCACTGATCCTGGTGCTGGACCGCCTGCAGGATCCGGGCAATCTGGGAACGATCCTGCGGACTGCAGAGGGAGCCGGGGTCACGGGAATCATTATGGATCAGGAATGCGTGGATGTATACAATCCAAAGACGATTCGTTCTACCATGGGTTCTGTGTACCGTATGCCGTTTTTGCATGTGAAGGATCTGGTGAAGGAGATCCGGAACCTCAAAGCCCGCGGGATACGCACGTATGCTGCGCATCTGGAGGGCGCACGGGATTATGACAGGGAAGATTACCGGACTTCCTGCGCATTTTTGATTGGAAATGAAGGAAACGGACTTCGAAGAGAGGTTGCGGATGAGGCAGATGCATATATCAAAATTCCAATGTGCGGACAGGTGGAATCCCTGAATGCGGCAATCGCTGCCAGTATCCTGATGTTTGAAGCAGGGCGGCAGAGACGGGATCAGGAACTGCTGTGAAAGATTTGCTTTCTTTCTGAGAGTATAGTAATATAAAAGAATAGTAATACTAGGAGTAAAAAGAGAGGACAGAATATGAAGACGATCTATTGGCTGGCAATATTTATCGTTTTGCTGGTGATTGAAATCATTACAATGGGACTGACAACGATCTGGTTTGCCGGAGGCGCACTGATGGCGCTGGCAGCAGGACTTCTGGGATTCGGCAATACCGTGCAGATTGTTGTGTTCGTAGTGGTATCAGCGCTTCTTCTGATTCTGACGAGGCCGCTTGCGGTAAAGTATTTTAACCAGGAGAGGCTTAAGACCAATGCGGAGAGCCTGATCGGGCAGCGTGCACTGGTGATCGAAGATATCGATACCCTGGAGGCCAGAGGCCGGGTTGAGATCAGAGGTCAGGAATGGGCCGCAAAGACGGATGAACCGGATGGAAAGCTTGCAAAGAATACGGTAGTTGTTGTAAATGGGATTCAGGGCGTGAAACTGATTGTGAGGGCCAGAGAGGAGAGAGAATGTTAGGAAGAATAATTGGACAGATTATGGGTGTGATATTACTGGTGATCGTGATCCTGCTTGTGATCTCTTGTATTAAGATCGTAAGACAGGCGCAGGCGCTGGTCATCGAGAGACTGGGTGCCTATCAGGCAACCTGGAGTACCGGACTTCATTTTAAGCTTCCGATCATTGATCGTGTGGCAAAAAGAGTGGATTTAAAAGAGCAGGTGGTAGACTTTGCTCCGCAGCCGGTGATCACAAAAGATAATGTAACGATGCGGATCGACACGGTCGTATTTTACCAGATCACAGATCCGAAGATGTTCTGCTACGGTGTTGCGAATCCGATCATGGCGATCGAAAACCTGACGGCAACCACACTTCGTAATATCATCGGCGATCTGGAGCTGGATCAGACACTGACTTCCAGAGAGACGATCAATACCAAGATGAGAGCTTCTCTGGATGTGGCGACGGATCCATGGGGCATCAAGGTCAATCGTGTAGAGCTTAAGAATATCATTCCGCCGGCAGCCATTCAGGATGCCATGGAAAAGCAGATGAAGGCGGAACGTGAAAGAAGAGAAGCGATCCTGAGAGCAGAAGGAGAGAAGAAGTCAACCATCCTTGTGGCAGAAGGACAGAAGGAATCTGCAATTCTGGATGCGGAAGCAGAAAAGCAGGCGGCGATCCTGCGTGCGGAAGCGAAGAAGGAAGCTATGATCCGTGAGGCGGAAGGTGAGGCGGAGGCGATCCTTAAGGTGCAGAAAGCCAATGCGGACGGTATTCGTTTCCTGAAGGAAGCAGGAGCAGATGAGGCAGTACTTACGATGAAGAGCCTGGAAGCATTTGAAAAAGCGGCAGACGGTAAGGCAACAAAGATCATTATCCCGTCTGAGATCCAGGGTGTGGCAGGACTTGTAAAGTCTCTGGCAGAAGTGGGTGCAAAGGAAGAAGTATAAAACTGTAATTACACACGAGAAAAAAGCGAGGGCAAAAGAATGGATTTAAAAGGAAGAAATTTTCTGACACTGAAAGACTATACACCGGAGGAGATTACCTATCTTCTGGATCTGGCAGCAGATCTGAAAGAAAAGAAGAAAAACGGTGTTCTGATTGATAAGTACAGAGGAATGAATGTTGCGTTGATTTTTGAAAAGACGAGTACCAGAACCCGCTGCTCTTTTGAAGTGGCAGCGCATGATATGGGGATGGGAACAACCTATCTTGACCCGAGCGGATCTCAGATCGGCAAGAAGGAGAGCATCGAGGATACGGCAAGAGTGCTTGGAAGAATGTATGACGGAATCGAGTACCGCGGATTTGGGCAGGAGATCGTGGAAGAACTGGCAAAATATGCCGGTGTTCCTGTATGGAACGGTCTGACCAATGAATATCACCCGACACAGATGCTGGCAGATCTTCTGACCATCCGTGAACATTTCGGATATTTAAAAGGAATCAAGCTGGTATACATGGGAGATGCCAGATACAATATGGGTAATTCACTGATGATTGCATGTGCCAAGATGGGAATGCATTTTGTGGCATGTACATCCAGAAATTATTTCCCGAATGAAGAGCTGGTAGCAACCTGTCAGGGATATGCCAAGGAAAGCGGTGCAACAATCACGCTGACCGAAGATATCGAGAATGGTACAAAAGATGCGGATGTGGTCTATACAGATGTATGGGTATCCATGGGTGAGCCGGATGAAGTGTGGGAAGAAAGAATCCGTGAGCTGTCTCCATATAAGGTGACCAGACAGGTAATGGAAAATGCTGGTGAAAAAGCGATCTTCTTACATTGTCTGCCGTCTTTCCACGATCTGAAGACAAAGATCGGAAAGCAGATTCATGACAAATACGGACTGGATGATATGGAAGTAACGGATGAAGTATTTGAGTCTCCACAGTCTAAGGTGTTTGATGAGGCAGAGAACCGCATGCATACCATCAAGGCTGTGATGGTCGCAACTTTGGGAGAGAGATAAGAACCGGCAGTATGAAATCAGAGATATTACGTTTATTAAAGGAAAATGACGCCTACATATCCGGACAGCAGCTGTGTGAACACTTTCATGTGTCACGCACGGCAGTCTGGAAGGTGATCGAACAACTGAAAAAAGAGGGATATCAGATAGAGGCGGTACGCAATAAAGGGTACCGCCTTATAGACAGTCCGGATGTGATGTCGAGAGCAGAGATCGAAAGCCTTATGAATACCACATGGGCGGGAAAAAAGGTTGTCTATTACGATGAGACGGATTCCACGAATAACCAGGCGAAAGCGTACGGAGAAAAAGGAGAAGCGCACGGCACACTGTTTGTCGCTGATATGCAGGCGGCAGGAAAAGGAAGAAGAGGGCGTGTCTGGGTATCTCCGGCCGGAAGCAGCATCTATATGACGATTCTTCTGCATCCGGATGTTCTTCCGACGAAGGCACCGCAGCTGACACTGGTCATGGCAATGGCTGTGGCAGAGGGAATCCGTAAGGTGACCGGACTTGAGACAAAGATCAAGTGGCCGAATGACATTATCGTTCATGGCAGGAAAGTCTGCGGGATCCTGACTGAGATGAGTACCGAGATTGATTATATTAATTATGTGGTCATTGGTGTCGGTATCAATGTGAATCAGGAGACATTTCCGGAGGAGATTCGTGATACGGCTACTTCGCTTAAGATCGAGACTGGAAGTTCTGTCAGGCGCTCTGTATTGATTGCCACCATCATGGAATGCTTTGAGCAGTTCTATGAAGTGTTCATGGAGACGGAAGACCTCTCAGGTCTTCAGGATCGATATAACGCGATGCTGGTCAATCTGGGAAGAGAAGTCAGGGTACTGGAGCCGGGAAATGAGTATGAAGCGCATGCACTGGGAATCAACAGGACCGGAGAACTGATCGTAAGGACCGTGGATGGGCAGGAAAAAGAGATATATGCCGGAGAAGTATCGGTAAGAGGAGTGTATGGATATGTATGATGGAAAAGTCGTTCTGTGTGGAGCAAATGCTTATGAAGAGAAATATTATCTGAACCCGGATTTTGAACAGCTCCCGCAGGAGGTCAAGGATGAGCTGAAGATCATGTGTGTACTCTATGTACATGACGTGGGAGGAATTCTGACACTGGTGTACGAAGAAGACGGAGAACTCTGCTTCGAAGTGACATCCGAAGAATTTGATCCGATGTTTGACGATATCGGAAGTCAGCTGAAGATCAAGGAGCTTCAGAGAGAAAAACAGGATCTGCTGCAGGCGCTGCAGTTATATTACAGAGTCTTCTTCCTGGGAGAAGATGTGGAAGAAGAACCGGCAGAGGAATAGGAGGAAAAAGATGCTTCTGGTAATCGATGTGGGAAATACCAATATCACACTGGGCGTTTTTGAAGGAGAAAACCTTCGTGGAACGTTCCGCATGACAACGAAAATGGAACGGACATCGGATGAGTACGGAATTACGATCAAAGAGATGGTGGAGTGTCAGGGAATCGACAGCAAGAAGATCAAGGCGGTCATTGTCGCATCTGTAGTACCGGCTGTGATGCATTCCCTTGGAAGTGCAATCATCAAGTACTTTGGAATCAAACCAATCGTGGTATCTGCAGGAATCAAAACAGGCATCCGTATCGTGACGGAGAACCCAAGACAGGTCGGATCAGACCGTATCGTAGACGCAGTGGGAGCATATACACTGCATGGAGGCCCGGTGATCGTTCTGGACTTTGGAACAGCTACCACCTATGATCTTGTGGGACCGGACGGAACCTTTGAGGCAGGTGTAACAGCACCGGGAATCCGGACATCCGGACAGGCTCTGTGGGGACAGGCGGCAATGCTTCCGTCGATTGAGATTGTAAAACCGGATTCCATTCTTGCCAAAGAGACCATCTCCAGTATGCAGGCCGGCCTTGTGTATGGCCAGATCGGACAGACGGAATACATTGTTAATAAGATGAAAGAGGAATCCGGATATACCAATGCGAAGGTTGTAGCGACCGGTGGCCTCGGAAAGATGATTGCAGCCGAGACGGATGTGATCGATGTGTATGATTCCCAGCTTACACTGAAGGGATTGCGGATCATATACGAGAAGAATAAGAGACGATAGAGAATCAGGAGACCGACGTAGCATGAAGATTGGAAATGTACAGTTGGAGAATCCATATATTCTGGCTCCGATGGCCGGAGTCACAGACCTGCCGTTTCGCCTGCTCTGCAAAGAGCAGGGAGCAGGTCTTCTTTGTATGGAAATGATCAGTGCAAAAGCACTGCAGTATAAAAATAAGAATACGAAAGTTCTGCTTTCCATCCATCCCCAGGAATATCCGGTGTCTCTGCAATTGTTCGGATCCGATCCGAAGATCATCAGTGAGATGGCAAAGGAGATTGAAGAGCTTCCGTTTCAGATCCTGGATATTAATATGGGATGTCCGGTTCCGAAAGTGGTAAAAAATGGAGAGGGTTCTGCACTGATGAAGGACCCGAAGCTGATCTATGAGATCGTCAGTCAGACGGTCAGAGCCATTCAGAAGCCGGTCACGGTCAAGATCCGAAAGGGGTTTGACGATGATCATGTCAATGCGGTTGAGGTGGCAAAAGTCATCGAAGAAGCAGGGGCATCTGCGGTGGCTGTTCATGGGAGAACGAGAGAACAGTATTATTCCGGTAAGGCTGACTGGGAGATTATCCGTCGGGTAAAGGAAGCGGTCTCCATACCGGTCATCGGAAACGGAGATGTTACTTCCGGGGAACGGGCGCTTGCCATGCGGGAACAGACCGGATGTGACGGAGTCATGATCGGACGCGGAGCACAGGGGAATCCATGGATCTTCCATGAACTTGTAGAATATGACAGAACGGGAGTACTGCCGTCAAGACCGTCAAAAGAGGTTATTAAGGCAACGATGCTCCGTCATGCGAGGCTGCAGATTGAATTTAAAGGAGATTATCTGGGAATCCGTGAGATGCGAAAGCATGTGGCATGGTATACCAAAGGCATGAAAGGCTCTGCAAAGCTTCGGGATGAGATCAATCAGGTGGAGTCTTATGAGGAACTGGAGCAGCTTCTGGACGAAAGATTGTCTTAGAAAAAGGATCATAAAAGAGATCGATCTGACATATACTGAATCCATAATCACAGTTCTCTGTCATTACTGATAATAAGGGAAAATAATGGTTGGTAGTAAGGAAAAATGATTGACAGATAATAAGAGAAAAATGATTGACACGTTGTAGTCGATTATGTATAATAATGGAATTGTGAAAGTATCTTTATTATTCCTTTGCGGACATATATGACCGGATCAGACAGGCAGTGAAAACAGACATGCAGGGGATATTTCAGATAGATGAAAAGGGCTTTTTGAGGACCGAGAAAGTTTTAAGGAAAGAAAGGAAGCAGGACACATGGAAACAAAGAAAAAATTACTTACGTATGCAGGCTTGAAAGCGCTGGAAGATGAGCTCGAGAACCTGAAGGTTGTAAAGCGTAAAGAGGTTGCTCAGAAGATCAAAGAAGCAAGAGAGCAGGGCGACTTATCTGAGAATGCCGAGTATGATGCAGCAAAAGATGAGCAGCGTGACATCGAGGCTCGTATTGAAGAGCTGGAAGGCATCCTTAAGAATGCGGAAGTAGTTGTTGAAGATGAAGTAGATTTTGACAAGATCAATGTTGGATGTACCGTAAAAGTATATGATAAGACATTTGATGAAGAGATGGAATTCAAGCTTGTTGGATCAACAGAGGCAAACAGCCTGGAAGGTAAGATCTCCAATGAGTCTCCGGTTGGTCAGGCTCTGATCGGGAAAAAAGTAGGAGATTCTGTTGAAGTTGAGACACAGGCAGGTGTGATGGAATACGAAGTATTACACATCAGCCGCAGTTTGTAAGCATTACCACTCAGACAGACATTCGTTCAGGCCCCTCGCATCCGAGAGGTCTGAATTCAAATAAGGAAGGAGAAGAAAAAAGTGGCTGAACAGCAGAAAAAAGGACAAGAACCAGATATTAACCAGTTAAGAAAGGTTCGCCGTGAGAAACTGGCAGACCTTCAGGCAAATGGACAGGATCCATTTCAGATTACAAAATATGATGTAACCGCTCATGCAGCAGAGGTAAAAGAGAAGTTTGAAGAGCTGGAAGGAAAACATGTATCCCTGGCAGGACGTATCATGCAGAAACGTGTGATGGGTAAGGCTTCTTTCTGCAATATTCTTGACCAGAGCGGCAATATCCAGTCTTACGTTGCAAGAGACAGCATCGGGGAAGAGTCTTATAAACAGTTCAAAAAGATGGATATCGGTGACATCGTTGGAATCGAAGGTGAAGTGTTCAAGACAAAGACAGGTGAAATCTCCATTCATGCATCTGCTGTAACACTGCTTTCTAAGAGTCTCCAGATCCTTCCGGAGAAATATCATGGACTGACCAATACGGATATGCGTTACCGTCAGAGATATGTAGACCTGATCATGAATCCGGAAGCAAGAGACACCTTCATTAAGAGATCCAAGATCGTCAGCGCGATCCGCAGATACCTGGACGGACAGGGCTTCCTGGAGGTAGAGACTCCGATGCTGGTAAGCAATGCCGGAGGTGCTGCTGCAAGACCGTTCGAGACACACTTCAATGCATTGAATGAAGATTTCAAGCTCCGTATCTCTCTGGAGTTATACTTAAAGAGACTGATCGTAGGAGGTCTTGAGAGAGTATACGAGATCGGACGTGTATTCCGTAATGAAGGTCTGGATACCAGACATAATCCGGAGTTCACACTGATGGAGCTGTATCAGGCATATACCGATTATAACGGAATGATGGATCTGACAGAGAACCTGTACCGCCATGTGGCACAGGAAGTTCTGGGTACCACACAGATCGTATACAAGGGCATTGAGATCGACCTTGGAAAACCGTTCGAGAGAATTACCATGGTGGATGCTGTCAAGAAATATGCAGGTGTTGACTGGAATGAAGTTGAGACACTGGAGCAGGCAAGAGCACTTGCAGATGAGCATCATGTAGAATATGAAGAGAGACATAAGAAGGGTGATATCCTGAGCCTGTTCTTCGAGGAATTCGCAGAAGAGCACCTGATTCAGCCGACATTCGTTATGGATCACCCGATCGAGATCTCTCCGCTGACTAAGAAGAAACCGGAGGATCCGAACTACGTAGAGCGTTTCGAATTCTTCATGAACGGATGGGAGATGGCCAACGCTTACTCCGAGTTAAATGACCCGATCGACCAGAGAGAACGTTTCAGAGATCAGGAAGAACAGCTTGCACAGGGTAACGATGAAGCCAATACAACAGACGAAGATTTCCTGAACGCACTGGAGATCGGTATGCCGCCAACAGGTGGAATTGGATTCGGTATCGACAGAATGTGTATGCTGCTGACCGGATCAGAAGCGATCAGAGACGTATTGCTCTTTCCGACAATGAAGACACAGGGTGCTGCAAAGAATGAGGCTAATAATGCGGCACAGGCAGCACCGGCTGCGGAAGTGAAAGAAGTCATTGATTTCTCCAAAGTAGAGATCGAGCCTTTGTTCAAGGATGATGTTGACTTTGAGACATTTTCCAAATCCGATTTCAGAGCCGTGAAGGTGAAAGATTGTGTTGCTGTACCAAAGTCTAAGAAGCTTCTGCAGTTTACTTTAGATGACGGATCAGGTGAAGACCGCACAATCTTAAGTGGAATTCACGCATATTATGAGCCGGAAGAGCTGATTGGAAAGACTTGTATCGCAATCACAAACCTTCCGCCGAGAAAGATGATGGGAATTGATTCCTGCGGTATGCTGATCAGCGCAGTACATCAGGAAGAAGGAGAAGAAAAGCTTCATCTTCTGATGGTGGATGATCACATTCCGGCAGGAGCAAAACTGTACTAAGATTGATGTAATTAGATAAGAAAGACAGATATTAGAAAGACAGATATTAGAAAGACAGATTATAGATGACCTGTGGAGTATCAGGATATCAGGGAGTGATATCAGAGATGCCCACAGGTCTTTTTTGCCATGAGAAAAACGGTACGGTGAAGTGCTTGTGTTGGATTGTATTTGCGATGATGGGGATTTGGCGGCGGGATTCAGTGTCAGGTGGCGGGATTTGGCATCAAGCTGTTCCTACTAAGAAGCTTTACCATCACGGGAAAGGATTACGGATAGATTACATGACAAATTCAGCTTGCTTTTCCATCACAGGAAAGAATATGGATAATTTACATGACAAATTCAGCTTGCTTTTCCATCATGGAGAGAAATATGGATAATCTACATGAAAAAATCAATTTGATTTACCATCATAGAGAAGGAGAATGATATCTTACATGAAAACACAATCAAAAATTACCATCAAATATTGGAAAGTGGAAATGTTCCATGAAAAGGGCTGAAAAAGATACCATCAAGAAATGCGAGACTGAAAAAATGCTTGCCCAATCAAAGATTGCTTGTGAACATGATGTTCACAAGCAGTTTAGCCGACTGAAGACGTTTCAGAAGATTAATATCAAACATGGAAAGGATATCCATATTTCTCGAATTGTGATGTCATCACAGAAAGAAAAGAAGAAATTCTGTATACTGCAATTATAAAGACAAGGAGGAACTATAATGAGAAGATGGGTTTCATTTTTATTGCTTATATTTTTTCTGGCAGGCTGTACAGCATCCAATGAACAGGAAAACAGCTACCGCCAGATCAGTATGGATGAGGCTGTAACCCTGATGGAAGAAGAAAGTGGTTATATTATCCTGGATGTCCGGACACCGGAAGAATATCGTGAAAGACATATTCCCAATGCAATTAATATTCCAAACGAAACGATTGGTTCGGAGGATATTCAGGAACTGCCGGACAGGGATCAGCTGATTCTGGTGTACTGCCGCAGTGGAAACCGAAGCAAACAGGCTTCTGGAAAACTGGCAGAATTGGGATATACGAATATCGTGGAAATTGGCGGCATCAATGACTGGACAGGAGATACTGTTTCAGAAAAGTAACATCATCACAGAAGATATAAAATTATTTGGATATAGTAAAATCAAAAAAGAGACAAGGAGGACGAGCATATGTCTGTTATCAATATCACTAGAAACAATTTTCAAAATGAAGTTATAAATTCCGACAAACCGGTACTTTTAGATTTCTGGGCTCCATGGTGTGGCCCCTGCCGTATGGTAGGTCCAATCCTGGAAGAAATCGCAGGGGAACGCTCTGATATCAAAATTGGAAAAATCAATGTAGATGAGCAGCCGGAGCTTGCAAGCCAGTTTCGCGTTATGAGCATTCCTACACTGATTGTTATCAAAGATGGAAAAATTGTCAATCAATCTATGGGAGCAAAACCCAAGAACACAATTCTTGCAATGCTGTAAGGAGGGGCATAAATATGGGATTTTTCGATCTGTTCAAACAAAAAGATATCAATGAGGGCATAAAAGAGTATCAATCTGTTTCAGGAGCTGTTTTACTGGATGTGCGTACACCCCAGGAATATAAAGAAGGACATGTTCCGAAAAGTAAAAATGTACCACTGCAGATGATAGATAAGGTTACATCAGTGGTCACAACAAAAGAAACGCCGTTATTTGTCTATTGCTATTCTGGTTCTCGAAGCAGCCAGGCAGTAAATGCGTTGAAGCGTATGGGATACTCAAACATAACCAACATTGGAGGAATTTCTTCCTATACAGGAAAGGTGGAACGATAAGATGAAGGTATTAATTGTAGGCGGTGTGGCAGGTGGTGCAACCGCAGCTGCACGCATTCGCAGATTGGATGAAACTGCAGAAATTACGGTATTTGAACGTTCGGGATATATTTCCTACGCAAATTGCGGATTGCCGTATTATATTGGTGATGTCATTACAGATCCGGAAGAACTGACACTTCAGACACCGGAAAGCTTTTTTACTCGTTTTCGAATCAATATGAAGGTTCATCATGAGGTGACTGCGATCCATCCGAATCAAAAAACAATCTCTGTAAAAAATCTGGAAACCGGGGAAGAATTTGAGAAATCCTATGATAAATTGATCCTCTCTCCGGGGGCAAAGCCAACGCAGCCACGGATTCCGGGTGTAGGAATTGAAAATGTATTTACCCTGCGTACGGTAGAAGATACCTTCCGTATCAAAGAGTACATCAATAAGCATCAGCCGAAGTCTGCCGTATTAGCCGGTGGTGGTTTCATCGGACTGGAGCTGGCAGAAAACTTAAAGGAACTTGGCATAGATGTGACCATTGTCCAGCGTCCGAAGCAGCTCATGAATCCCTTTGATGCAGATATGGCTTCTTTTATCCACAGTGGGATGCGGAAACATGGAGTGAAGCTTGTTTTGGGACATACGGTAGAAGGATTTGAAGAAAAAGATGGCGGAATAGATATTTTGTTGAAAGATGAGACGCCGCTGCATGCAGATATGGTAGTTCTTGCCATTGGTGTCACTCCGGATACACATCTTGCTAAAGAAGCAGGACTGGAATTGGGAATCAAAGGCAGTATTGTTGTAAATGACCGCATGGAAACTTCAGTGCCGGATATTTATGCTGCCGGTGATGCAGTGCAGGTGAAACAATATGTGACCGGGCAGGACGCATTGATTTCCCTTGCAGGGCCTGCCAACAAACAGGGACGTATCATTGCAGATAATATCTGTGGTGGTGACAGCAGGTATCCGGGCAGCCAGGGCAGTTCTGTCATTAAGGTATTCGATATGACAGCAGCGACCACGGGAATTAATGAAACCAATGCAAGGAAAGCCGGTCTCGATGTAGATACGGTAATTCTTTCACCTATGAGCCATGCCGGTTATTATCCAGGAGGCAAGGTGATGACCATAAAAGTTGTTTTTGAAAAAGAAACATATCGTCTCCTCGGGGCTCAGATTGTTGGCTACGAAGGGGTGGACAAACGGATCGATGTACTGGCTACAGCGATTCATGCGGGAATGAAAGCTACGGAGCTGAAAGACCTGGATCTGGCCTATGCTCCACCATATTCTTCTGCCAAGGATCCTGTGAATATGGCTGGTTTTATGATAGACAATATTTCGAAAGGCATATTGAAACAATGGCATCTGGAAGAGGTTGACTTGTTGCCTCGGGATGGAAGTGTGACTCTTTTAGACGTGAGAACTGTCAGAGAATATGGCAATGGTCATATCGAAGGATTTAAAAATATTCCGGTAGACGAACTTCGGGAACGTCTGGATGAGATTGAAAAAGATAAACCTGTTTACGTGATCTGTCAAAGTGGACTTAGAAGCTATATCGGAACACGTATATTGGAAGGAAACGGATATAAAGCCTATAACTTCTCAGGAGGATTCCGTTTTTACGATGCGGTGATGCATGACCGGTGTCTCATTGAAACAACAACTGCCTGCGGAATGGATCAGTAAAATATATGCCCATCTTCAAGGTTTTGTGCTTGAGGATGGGCATTCTTTTAGTGGTTATCTAATTGGTTTAATTTCTCTTTATCAAGAATGGTTACGGTACCACGGGACAGTTTAACCATGCCTTCACTTTGAAAATAGCGGAGCATTCGTGTAATAACTTCCCGGTGTGTACCCAGATGATTGGCAATGGCTTCATGAGTCAGTGTCAATTTATCACTTTCTTCAATTGAAGATTCTTCCAGGAGAAAGGATGCAACCCGTTTATCAAGGTTTTTCCACATAATCTGCTCGATCAGCCACATGACATCAGAAAAACGGGTAGCCATCAGTTCGTTGGTATAATTTGCCACCGGTGCGGACTCTTCCATAATGCTTTTATAGATTTCGGTCGGAATAATCCAAAGCTCGGTATCCTTTTCTGTTTCAATAGTAATTTCAAATTGGATAGACCGCATCATGCAGGAGGCAGAAAACAGACACATATCCCTGTCAAACAGGCGATAAATGGTAATCTCACGGCCTTCATCTGAGAGAATATATGCACGAAGCTGTCCGGATTTGACAAGAAGCAGACCGGTACAGTCCATGCTTCCATTGTGAATGATGGTTCCTTTCTCGACTTTTCGTGTAATAAGCTCTTTTTGAATGCGATTTTTCTGATCTGCAGTCAGTTGATTCCATATGGGAAAATAGTTTTCAAACTCCATGTTCTATTCCTCCTTGCACTGTTTATTATTATATCTTTGTTTCAGGTATATGTCAAATATGTTATTGACATATGCCCGAAACCGACTTATGATGTGAGAAAAGGTTTTCCAAAGGGGGAGTGTTATGCCAAGGCCTATGAAATGCAGAAAAGTCTGCCACTTTCCGCAGATATTAGAGTTTTCGCCCGTTGATGTGAAAACAGAAAGAGAACCGGTCATTTTGGCTGTGGATGAGTATGAAACAATCCGTCTGATTGATAAACAAGGTTTCAGCCAGGAACAATGTGCGTCTTTCATGCAGATTGCAAGAACAACGGTACAGAGAATCTATGAAAGTGCGAGGAAAAAGCTGGCAGATGCTATTGTAGATGGACGTCCGCTTAGGATTGAAGGCGGAGATTTCTGGCTTTGCAACGGACAAAGTGCGAACTGCGGTCAATCTGGCTGTTTCAAACAGATGGTTTATCAACAATATAAAATAGAAAAAGGAGAACATATTATGAGAATAGCAGTGACTTATGAAAATGAACAGATTTTCCAGCATTTCGGTCATGCTGAACAGTTCAAGGTTTATGATGTGCAGGAAGGAAAGATCATCGATTCAAAGATTGTAGATACGAATGACAGCGGTCATGGTGCATTGGCTGGTGTGTTGACTGCGCTGAATACAGATGTTCTGATCTGCGGTGGCATCGGTGGAGGTGCCCAGGCAGCTCTGGCAGCAGCAAATATTAAGCTTTATGGAGGTGTATCCGGAAACGCAGATGATGCAGTCGCCGCTCTCCTTAACGGAAATCTTGAATATAACCTCTGCTAAGGAACTTTACCATCACGGGACAGGATTACGGATAGGTTACATGACAAATCCAACTTGCTTTTCCATCACAGGAAAGAATATGGATAATTTACATGACAAATTCAGCTTGCTTTTCCATCATGGAGAGAAATAAGGATAATCTACATGAAAAAATCAATTTGATTTACCATCATAGGAAAGGATAAAGATATCTTACATGAAAACACGATCAAAAAATACCATCAAACATGGGAAAGTGGAAATGCTCCATGAAAAGAGCTGAACAAGATACCATCAAGAAATGCAAGACTGAAAAAATGATTGCCCCATCAAAAAATGATTGCCCCATCAAAGCTCATCGACAGTAAAATATATTTGTGCTATACTTAGTGAACCACAAGAAAAGGAGAATTTATGAAATGAAGATAGCAGTAACATATGATAATGGAATGGTATTTCAGCATTTTGGAAGAACAGAGTCTTTTAAAGTGTATGAAGTAGAAGATGAAAAGATTGTATCCAGTGAAGTGATTGCTTCTAATGGAGTAGGGCATGGTGCTCTTGCCGGTCTGCTGGCAGAACAGGCTGTGGATGTGTTGATCTGCGGAGGAATCGGCGGTGGCGCACAGGCAGCGCTTCTGGAAGCCGGTGTGGAATTGTGTTCCGGAGCGCAAGGAGACGTGGATCAGGTGGTAGAGGCTTACCTTAAGGGAGAGCTGCTTTCTACAGGTGTGAATTGTGATCATCATCATGAGGAAGGTCACAGCTGTGGAGATGAGGGACATTCCTGCGGTGGATGTGGTGGATGCGGAGCGCACACGCAGTTAACCGGACGCAATGTGGGGAAAATCTGCCGCACACATTACAAAGGGACTTTCAATGATGGAACGCAGTTTGACTCTTCTTATGATCGCGGTGAACCGCTGGAATTTCTCTGCGGTGCCGGCCAGATGATTCCGGGATATGACGCAGCGGTAGCAGATATGGAAGTTGGGCAGATCGTGAATGTTCATCTGATGCCGGAGGAGGCATATGGGATGCCGGATCCGAATGCAGTCTTTACTGTTGAAATCGCACAGCTTCCGGGTTCTGAAGAACTGAGTGTCGGTCAGCAGGTCTATCTTGCCGACCAGTATGGTCAGCCGTTCCCGGTGAAAGTTGTGGCGAAAGATGAGATGACAATTACATTGGACGCAAATCCGGAAATGGCGGGAAAAGAATTGAATTTCCAGATTGAGCTGGTAGAGGTTCGATAATTTAAGATGAATTTTTTACTTCACCGGTCGAGTTTCGAACGATCAACTGTGTGTGTAGCAGAAGCGTTCCGATAGAAACCCCATTCATTACGCTATGCAGTGCATAGTAAGCGCTTTTCCCGAGCTACATGCGATCCTGACGGATCGTGGTCAGAGGCGGAGAAGTATATGTACAGAAATGTTCTTTCCGGAGCGGACATGGAGTTAACAGAGCGTTTCATTAAGATGGGAGTTGACGAACTGCCTGTTTCCGCTTCCTACATTCTTCCGCTTCGGAAATTAATCCGGGAAATCCACTGGCATTCCAATGCAGATGAACTTCAATATTATATTCAGGGAAAAGCCAGAATGACAGTTTTCAAGCCTGGTCCTAAAGCGAGAACATTTAATTATCAGGCTGGTGATGTCGGCTATGTTCCGGTTGGTAATTTTCATTATGTCCAAAATATTGGTGATGAAAAAGTGATATTTTTAGAAATATTCAAAAGTAATCATTTTGCCGATATATCATTGGCCCAGTGGATCGCAATGACTCCAAAAGAAGTTGTGAAGTCTGTTCTGAATCTTTCGGATGCATTTTTAGAACATGTGAAAAAAGAAAGCAATCCGGTTGTTAAATATCCCGGCTTTGAAATGCCGTCTGCAAAGGGGACACCACAAAACGTAAAATACTTTAAAAACTTTAATTATAAGGTGAAAAATCCACCTTGCAATGCGGCGAAAGAACATTAAAAACCCCGTCCCAGTGAAATGAATAGAGAAAGAACGAATATTCATAGATAGAATAAATACAACAGGCTATGCCATTGGAAATATCGATTTAAAATAAACATAACATGTATGTATAATGACCGTAGCATTAACTAAATGGAGGTAGATAGAAATGTCGAGAATAGGAATGCTAAGACAGGGGAAACACCCTGATCGAGTTCCTATTGCATTGTCGTTAAGCAGTTATGCTCCAAAGATGTTAGAAATCAGTGCAGAGGATTTTTATCTTAATCCAGAAATTGCTTTTGAAGCGAATTGCTGGCTGGAAGAAATGTTTCCGGCAGATTCTGAGATTGGATATACAGTTCCGGATAGCATATGCATGGATTTTGGTGGGGAAGTTTATTTTGGAAAAGGTTCTTTGGAATGCCCGAAGTCGGTAAGGATACCGGCCAGAACAGAGGAAGAACTTTTAAAGCTAAAGGTTCCGGATCCTTATACCGCACCAGGAGCTTCCCGGGAATTTAAGTATGCAAAGATAAGACGCAGACATGGGTTGCGAGGAGCTGGGATGGCACTTTCATCTCCTTTTCGGCAAAGTGTAGAAATCATAGGTATGGAGAATCTTATGAGATGGATGCGCAGAAAGCCGGAATTGGTACACTATACTTGCGAACTGATTGAAGAGTATTCCATGAAAAAGGCAAAAATGTATGTGAAAGAGTTTGGTGCAGAGGAATTGTCAAATGCTTTTAGTTACCCGATGGAATCACATGAATTAATTTCACCGGATTCATTTAAAAAGTTCAGTGCGCCACATGCATTGGCACTGCATCAAAAATTAATAGAAATAGGTGTGAACTCTTTTTCTGAACATTTATGTGGAAACCATCGGCATAATTTGTGGTTCTGGAGAGAGGATCTTCCACTTCCGGAGCATACAATGATCACAGTTGGAACGGAACTTCCGCTGAAAGAGGTCAGCGAAGGAATTGGGGACAGGCATATTCTTGGGGGAAATGTCGATACGACCATTTTACATTTGGGAACACCACGAGAGGTGTATCTTGAGAGTAAAAGAATTATTGAAGAAATGAAATATAGAAAAGGTGGATTTGTTTTAGCGGCTGCTTGTGTCATTTCAACAGCGATTCCACCGGCAAATATTACAGCAATGACAGCATCACTGTTAATGGGGTGTGGAAGTTCTGACAGCGCAGAAGACGAAGGAACAGAGTCAACAGAATCTGAAGAATCCACAGAGCTGGAAGATAAAGTCGTAGTTTATACAGCGCATCCGGAAGAAATGCTTGATCTGATCATTGAAGGATTTACTGAAGAGACAGGAATTGAGGTGGAATGTCTTAATGTAGGCGGTGATCTGGCTGAGCGTGTAAGATCGGAAAAAGATAATCCGCAGGCAGATGTCATCTATGGACAGGATACAGCAACTTATATGGCATTGAAGGATGAAGGATGCCTTGCACCGTCATCACCTTCCTGGGCAGATGAATTGGATGATTTCTTTAAGGATTCAGAAGGATATTGGTATGGAACGATTAAGACACCTGTTATGATGTTCTACAATACTGAAATTATGACAGAAGAAGAAGCACCAATTGGTATCTCTACACTGAATGACATTTATGATAATGTGATTAATAATGGACTTCCGCTGAAAGAAATTTATTCAGAAAGTGGAGAGGTTGTCCTTTGTGACTGTGCAGGTGTAATCAATGATTGTGCTAATCCAAATGCAGCAGCAGCATTTCTTGAGTATGTGGGAAGCCCTGAAGTACAGGCTCAGATTGCAAATGAATTCTTCCGTGTTCCAACATTGGATTCTGCATTGGTTGATTCTCCTGAATGGATGGCTAATGAAATCAAAACGATGGAAGTTGATTGGGTGAACATCGGAGAACATAAAGCTGATTGGATTAAAAAATGGGTAAATGAATATATGAATGCAGAAATTGTAGCAGAACAATAGATGTATTTTATATGGAGACCAGCAGGAGATAGTCTTGCTGGTCTTACCTGTTTGAAAGGAGAAAAATGGAAAATATTAGATTGGAAAATGTAACATTTTCTTATGGAGAAGAAGTAATTCTTGAAAATTTGGATTTGACGCTTCAAGAGAAGAAGTTTAATACGCTTTTGGGACCTTCGGGGTGTGGAAAGACAACAATTCTTCGGTTGGTAGCAGGATTTTTGACTCCACAGCAAGGAAAGATTGTGATTGGGGATAAGGAAATTACACATTTAATGCCGGAAAAGAGGAATATCAGTACTGTTTTTCAGAATTATGCGTTGTTTCAGAATATGAGTGTGAAACAGAATATTGCCTATGGACTCAAAATTAGAAAGATACCGAAAAACAAAATCGATGAAAAGTGTGCAGAATATTTGAACCTTGTAAGAATGGAAGAATATGCCGATAAAGGAATTGATGAGTTGTCTGGCGGACAGCAGCAGAGAGTGGCGATTGCCAGAGCATTGGTAACGGAGCCAAAAATGTTGCTGATGGATGAACCGATGTCTAATCTGGATGCATCGCTTCGTATAGAGATGCGTGAAGAAATTCGGGAAATACAGAAGAAGATTGGAATTACTACACTTTTTATTACCCATGACCAGCAAGAAGCACTGACAATTTCAGATAATATTGCGGTAATGAGCAAAGGAAAAATACTGCAGATAGGAACGCCACAGGAAATTTATTTTCGACCAGTGAATTCAAAGGTTGCACATGCGGTTGGAAATGTCAATGATTTGACTGAGGCACAGAATGATATGCTTAAGTGTATTTGGAAAGAGAAAGAAATGAGCGCGATAAGACCGGAGAATTTTGTATTGGATAAAGAGAAGCAAAGGGAAGATACGATTGAAGGTGTTATCACAAAAGTGAGTTTTTGTGGAGCTCATACAGAGTATTTTGTAGCGCTTGGTGATGCCGATCTGAAAGTGATAGAATTGAATTGTAATGATGGAAGAAATGTAAAGCAGGTAGGAGAACGTGTATTTGTGGGCTGCAGATAGAGGTGGACATGAGAAAGATATTAAAGGATAGAAGTGTTTTTTCAATTATTTATAAATTAGTTATCTTCTGGTTTCTGATTGGATACATTATATTACCAATAGGATATACTCTCATAGAAGCAGTAACGCTGGATGATCAAAGAGACTGGACGTTGTTTGCGGAATACTTTATGGATGCAAAGAATCAGGAAATTATTTTCAATACATTAAAACTGTTGGGATACAATAGATAGGTAACAAATAAAATACAAGGATTCACTTCGATATGATATATTGGAGTTGACGAAAAACCAATGATCTTAACGAAAGGAGAATCCTTGTATGCCAAGT
>NZ_JBDOHS010000011.1:0-83081 GCF_039832105.1 Dorea sp. YH-dor226
TGAACCAGTATATCATGAAGGATAATGTCAAGGTCAGGTAGTATTCTCTTCGAGAATCTCCACCTTTCCCTTGACATTATCTTGGGGGTGAAGTGTTACCAATCATTGACACCTATACAGAACAGAAATCTACATCTCCTCACCGCACCTTGACAACTTCATAGCTCTTTTGCACGAGGATGCTTGATCTGAATGTGCATTTGGGAATTTTTATCCTGCACGTCTGATCAGTGCATACGCTTGAGTAAATAACTGAGGCAGGGAATGATGAGGTGGGAAGGTGCAATTGTAACTTGTTGGCTTAGCAAAGATGAAAGGTTAAAAAGGTGAATTATATGAATAAGGTTCAGTTAATGGGAAGATTAACAAGAAATCCGGAATCAAAATATGTTGGAGGTTCCGGTGACACGTTGATGGTGAAGTACACGCTTGCGGTTGATCGCAGATATCGTGGAAGCAACAGTACCGCATCTGATTTTATCAATTGTGTGGTTTATGGCAAGGGAGCTGAGTTTGCCATGAAGTGGTTGAAGAAGGGAATGAAGATAGTTGTGTGTGGTCGAATTCAGACTGGTAGTTATACCGGTAAAGATGATAGAAAGGTTTATACCACAGAGGTCGTTGTAGATGAGCATTATTTTGCGGAAGGCAAAGCAGCTGAAGTAGATAATACGCAGGAAACAAAAACAGACAGTGAGGGATTCATGGAAGTTCCGGAAGGTGAGGAATTACCGTTTGAATAATCTCTGAAGCAAGGCTGAAGAGCGCACTTATATACTTTTAGCAAAGTATGTGCGTTCTCCGAAGGAAACCGTTCTGAAAGCTATTTCAGAAAAGGTTTTGCGGATTAGAAATCCGATGAAGAGAAAGGTTTTTAAAGAAAGGTTATTTACATATGGCAAGAAAGAAATCATTTGAAGAGTATCGAGAAGAAAATTTAAGAGAACAGGAAAAAATCAAACAGCAGATTGAAGATGCAAGATTAAAACAGTTGCAGGCAGAGCATTGTATTCAACGGGCAGAAAATCAGATCGGTTACCAGAGAAAGAAAAAAGATAAGGCCAGAGTACATCGTCTGATTACAAAGGGTGCTGCGATTGAAGCAATTTGCAAAGATACACAGTATCTGATGGAATCGGAGTTTTATGAATTGATGGATGAAGTGTTGAATATTCCAGAGCTGCAGTTTCATTTGCGTGTAGCCGATATGGTACAGGGAAGAATGGGAATTGTAGAGGAGGAGTAATTTGGGGTGTTATCATTTTCATTTAACGCAGCTATCCAGAGGACATGGACAGTCAGCAATTGCAAGTGCGGCGTATCGTTCCGGTGAAAAACTTTACAGTAGTTATTATGGCGAAGTGAATGATTACACAAGAAAAGGTGGAGTGATTCTTTCAGAAATTCATTTGCCCGATCATGCTCCTGAAAGATTTAAAGACAGAGAAACTCTCTGGAATGAACTGGAGTGGGAAGAGTCAAATAAGAAAGCACAGCTGGCACACAGTTTTGATATTGCTTTTATGAATGAATTTTCTATGGAAGAAAATATCGAACTGGCAAGAAGATTCGTCCGGGAACAGTTGGTTAGTCGAGGTATGATTGTAGATCTGGCGATTCATGATCCAAAGCGATTAGATGATAAAGAACCAAATCCTCACATGCATATCATGGTTCCAATCCGTCCTTTGAAGGAAGATGGTACATGGGATGTAAAGCAGAAAAAGATTCCGATTCTGAAAGAAGATGGGACACCGGTTTTAAATAAAAATGGCAAACCAAAAATGAAAGCTGTGCCGGTAAATGATTGGAGCAGTAAGGAAACTTTGACGGAGCTTCGAAAAGCATGGGCGAATCTGTGCAACGAGCTCTATGAAGAAAAAGGTTTGCCACAAAGAGTAGACTGGCGTTCTTATGAGGAACTTGGTGTGAATCAGATTCCAACAGTTCACGAAGGACCATCGGTTCGAGCTATGGAAGCAAAAGGGATGGAAACTGCTCTTGGAAGCCTGAATCGGATGATCCGTAAATTTAATCAGATGCTTCAAGATGCAAAAGAACTTTTGTGGAAAGCAATGTTTCAGGAAGGTCAGCTTCAGGAAAAAATGATGCTTACAAAGAAACCTACCATTGCAGAGTATTTGATGGAATATTATGAGCAGAGAAATGAAGTGGCAGAGACATTTGCATATGGAACACAAAAGGCAAAGACAACAAATCTGAAAGAATTTACAACCACCATTTCATTTCTACAACAAGAACACATAGATACTCCGGATGAACTGACAGCAAGGATGCAAACATTAGAAAAATTAATTCGGGAGAAAAAGAAAGGAATCGAGGACAAGGCAGCAACGCTGTCTTTAGCAAAAGAAGGAATCCGTGCCTGGGATGAATATCAGAAAATGCAGCCGATATATGATGAACTGAACCAGAAGAAATGGTTTAAGGAGAAATACAAAGAGGAACACAAGTCAGAGCTGAATCGATATTATCGTGCCAGGCGAGTGTTACAGGAAAATCGAAATGATGATGGAAAGGTTCCGGTTCATAAGTGGGAATATGATAAATCTGTTTTACCCGGTGAGATAGCCGCATTGAAAGAAGAGAAAGATGCTCTATTTAGAGAACTGAAAACATATCAGAAGATACAGAAAAATATTGAAACTGTTTTAGATGATAAAAATGAGAACTCTGTTTTAGAAGCACTTGAAAAAAAACAAGTGGAAGTAAAACAAAGAGAAGTTGAGAAACCAAGGAAACGGAATCGTGGTATGGAACTATAGAGAGAAGGTGATGCGTTGGAAAAATATACGGAGGATCAGATTACAAGAGCCAACGAAGTGAATCTGGTTCGATTTCTTTCTTCAAGAGGGGAACGCTTCAAGAAAGCAGGCAGAGAATATCGTTGGGAAAAGCATGACAGTGTGACCATTTGTGAAAATAAATGGTATCGGCACAGTCAGGGCAAAGGTGGTTGGCCGGTTGATTTTATGATGGAGTTTTATGATTTGAGTTTTCCAGATGCAGTAAAGGAGTTACTGGGTGGAGAGGAGGCCAGGGTTGGTTTGAAAACTTCTCTTTCTGAGAAAAGGGCAATTCCCTATGTGGAGGATGGTGGCCTTGCAGTAGCAGACCCCATCCCCACAAAAGAGATGGTGCTTCCTGAAGCAGATGAGAATCAAAATCACATTATGGAGTATCTGGTTGATCAACGAAAACTGGATAAAGATATTGTGAGTGAATTTATCAAGCGAGGAGATATTTACCAGGAGAAAGACCATCAAAGAGTTGTTTTTGTTGGTAGAGACTCCGAAGGTAATCCACGATATGCCAGCTGGAGAAATGCAGGAGAAGAACAATTACGTGGAGATGTATCTGGCTCGCAAAAGGAATATGGTTTTAAAAGCGTAGCATTCTGGGATGAGGATAAGCAAAGAAAAAGATTAGCAAGAAAGTTGTATGTATTCGAATCACCCATTGATCTACTGTCTTTTATTACATTATATCCAAAGTACTGGCATGAGAATCATTATTTGTCACTGGGAGGAGTCAGTGCGAAAGCACTTAAGACTTTTCTTTCTGAACGCTCTGAAATAGAACAGATCATTCTATGTCTGGATAATGATAAAGCTGGACACGAGGCCTGCGCAAAGTTATTTGATGCGATTCCATCACGATATGCAGTGAACCAATTGGTACCGAGTAGAAAAGACTGGAACGAAGTGCTGGTAAATCGAAGTGGAGACCCGGGCGAGAAGTACTACATATCGGATGTGGAACTTCGGGGTTCTAGTGAAAAAATGATTCCAGTCAGAAAGATGACAGAGATTACAGAGACGGTAGTGGAGTGGTTATGGTATCCATTTATTCCGTTTGGTAAGGTTACATTGATTCAGGGTGATCCGGGACAGGGAAAAACATGGCTTGCCATGCATCTGGCTGCAGCGTGTACCAATCGAAAGGAACTGCCGAATGAGCTCCCGATGGATTCTTTCAATGTGTTTTACCAGACTGCAGAAGATGGAATTGGAGATACGATTAAGCCGAGGTTGATGAAATGTGGAGCAGATATGGAACGTGTGCGTGTCATTGTAGAAGATGATGCCATGCTGTCCCTTACTGATCCGAGGTTGGAACTGGCAATTAAGCAGAACAATGTAAAGCTTCTAATCATGGATCCGATTCAGGCTTATCTTGGACCGGATGTGGATATGAACAGAGCAAATGAGATTCGTCCATTGTTTCGATATCTAGGGGGAGTGGCAGAACGAACAGGTGCAGCAATTGTTCTGATCGGACACTTGAATAAGAATGCCGGAACACATGCTAATTATAGAGGTCTTGGATCGGTAGATATTTCAGCTGCGGTTAGAAGCATTATATTAGTCGGAAAAGTGGAGAAAGAAACCGAAAGGGATGTGCGAGTAGTGATTCAAACAAAAAGTTCATTGGCGCCAAAACCTACACCGGTCGCATTTACATTGGAAAACAGTAAGTTGGAGTGGATTGGTGAATATGAAATCACCGAGCAGGAATTGATGTCAGGAAAAGCTGGAAAGCAGAAGGAAACAAAGTTGGAGCAGGCAATGAAATTGATACGACAAATCCTGACAACAAGAAATCTTATGTACGTGGCGGATTTGGATGCAGAGGGCAAGAAACTTAAAATCTCAGATCGAACCATGCGAGATGCAAGAAGAAAATTAGAAGACGAACTGGATTATGGGTTCGAGAATTCCAAGAAAACAGTTTGCCTTAAGAAGTGAGTTTGGCAAAGGAACTGGTCAGGTTGGCAAGAATTCCCAGATACCTTGCCTGCCTGCCAGTTGCCAAAGGGGAATAGAACATAATAAGGAAATGAAGGAGATACATTTGAATCGTAATTATGAAACACCGATTTTTGAAAAATATTCATTAAGTATAGAACAGGCTGCTGATTACTTTGGAATCGGGCAGAAGAAATTGCGTCAGATAGTGGCTGACCACGAAGGTGCTGATTTTATTCTTTATAACGGCAATCGTGTCCAAATTAAGAGGAAAAAATTCGAGTCATTTTTGGATAAAACATCAGCAATTTAAGGGATTACGCAAAGAGCCTCTTCATGATATACTAACTGTGTGCTATGGCAGAGGCTCTCTTAAATTTAGGAGGTTAGCACATATGAGTCAGAAGCGACGTGATAGCAAAAAACGTGTATTACGCGACCGAGAGAGCCAATGCAAGGATGGTCGTTACAGATATAGTTATTTAGAAAACGGAAAACGAAAGGATGTTTACAGTTGGAAATTAGAACCGACAGATAAGTTGCCTGCAGGAAAGAGAGACTGTGTTGCTCTGAGAACAATGGAAGAAGAGATCCTGAAGAAACAGCTCTTGGGGAAACCGAATTGTCCTAAAATGACAGTAAATGAATTGGTAGAGCGTTACATCAAGCAAAAGCAGGGTGTGCGTGAAAGTACCAGAGCCGGTTATAAGACAGTGATAAATACCTTGAAAAAGGATCCGTTTGGAGAAAGATTTATTGATGAGATTCGTATTTCTGATGCTAAGCTGTGGCTGATTGAGTTGCAGGAAAATGGTAAGAAATACAGCACCATTCATACCATTCGAGGTGTGGTAAGACCTGCATTTCAGATGGCTTTGGAAGATGATATCTTAGATAAGAATCCATTTGCCTTTGAACTTGCTACGGTTCTGGTAAATGATTCAGAAACGAGAGAAGCTCTTACCAGAAAGCAAGAGAGACAGTTTTTGGAGTTTGTGAAGAATGATAAGCACTTCTCAAGATATTATGAGGCAATATACATTCTTTTCAAAACCGGTATGAGAATCTCTGAGTTCTGTGGATTGACGATATCTGACATCAATATGAGAGAGCGAACCATCAATATAGATCATCAATTACTTCGCACTTCGGGAATGAAGTACATCATTGAAGATACCAAATCCACATCAGGAACCAGAGTGCTTCCCATGACTAATGAGGTTTATGAGTGCTTTAAAACCATTTTGAAAAACAGGAAGAAACCAAAAGTTGAACCAATCGTGGATGGAAAAGCTGGTTTCTTATATTTGGATAAGAATGGAAAACCTATGGTAGCACTTCACTGGCAGAAGTATTTTCAGCATATTCGCGAAAAATACAATAAGATTTATCGAATCCAGATGCCAAAAGTGACACCTCATGTATGCCGTCATACTTACTGCAGCAACATGGCAAAGACAGGAATCAATCCAAAGTCATTACAGTATCTGATGGGACATGCGGATATCAGTGTTACTCTTAACACATATACTCATGTAAGATTTGAAGATGCGAAGGAAGAATTACAGAAACTAAAGTTAGTCAATGCCTAGTGTTTTAGGCATTTTTAAGGGATTTCATCCATGGCAGACTAACTGTGGGAAAACCAGTTGAATTTCCCACACTTTTCCCACAATCAAAGGAAAAGATATGCAAAATCTTGCTAAGATACGCCAGGAGAGTATGAAAACATGAAAATGCTCAAACCCTTGGAAATACGGCATTTCTTGGCAAAATCGAGCAAAATATGGAGGTTGAAACACATGATTAAAGTACTTTTCATCTGCCACGGCAATATCTGCCGTTCCACCATGGCACAATTTGTTTTTCAGAATATGGTCAACCAGTCTGGCTGCCAGGCAGATTTCTACATTTCTTCGGCTGCGACCAGCCGGGAGGAGATCGGCAACGGCCCGCACTATGGAACCGTACAGAAGTTACGACAGGTAGGTGTACCTGTGCTGGAGCATCGAGCAAGACAGATGACCAGAAGGGATTATGATGAATACGATTACCTGATCGGGATGGATTCGGCCAATATCCGGAATATGAATCGGATTGCGGGAGGGGATCCGGAAGGGAAGATCCACAAGCTTCTGGCGTTCGCCGGAGCGTCAAGGGATATTGCAGATCCATGGTATACAGGTAATTTTGACAGAACTTATGAAGATGTTGTGGAAGGATGCGAGGCATTGCTTTCCTATCTTCTCGAGAATGAAACGCAGCACCGGTGGCGGTAACCGATGCTGCATTTTTTCTGTTGCTATGCATCCGAAGATTTCTTATTTTAGCCAAGTCTGGCAGATAAATTTCCCTACATTTTTATAAAAGTGAATGAAGATAGCTCTGTTTATGAATTCTTAGAGGTTCTGAATTATTATAAGGCAGTTATACGGAACTAATAAGATTTTACACAGATTTAACACAAATCTTATTTCCCTCATACACACTTTCGATAAAATGATTCCGACATAGGAAACAATGTCTGACGATGAAGGAGATTTGTTTAAGAGGGAAAAAATATGAATGAAAAATTACAGATTGTTTTTGGATTGTTAGGTGGCCTGGCGGTATTTATCTATGGCATGAATCTGATGAGCGAATGTCTGCAGAAGGCAGCCGGTGAGAAGATGAAGAGTATCCTGGCGCTTCTTACCAGGAATCCGATCATGGGAGTGCTCGCCGGAGCGCTGACAACGGCTGTGTTGCAGAGTAGCAGTGCGACGACGGTTATGGCGATTGGTTTTGTAAGCGCGGGGCTGATGAGTCTGCCGCAGGCAATCTCCATTATTCTGGGTGCGAATATCGGTACGACTATGACGGCACAGATCATTGCGTTTAAGATCAGTGATTACATATATATTATTATCTTTATGGGATTTATCGTGTCTTTTTTGTCCAAATCAGAAAAGGTAAAGAATATCGGACAGACGATCTTTGCATTTGGTCTTCTGTTCCTTGGAATCGAGACCATGGGCGGTGTGATGAAGCCGCTGGCTTCCAGCCCGGTATTTACGGATATGATCGCAAAGGTTGCAGATATTCCGGTTCTGGGTGTTGCGGTTGGTACATTGATGACACTGGTGGTGCAGAGCAGTAGTGCGACGATCGCGGTGCTTCAGAACTTCGCATCTCAGGCAGGACCGGATGGTGTGACCAGTATTCTGGGACTGGCAGGTGCGATCCCGATTCTTCTCGGAGATAATATCGGTACGACGATCACGGCGCTTCTGGCGAGTGTGGGGCAGTCGAAAGATGCGAAGCGAACAGCGGTGGCACACTGTGTATTTAATATCTCCGGATGTCTGTTGTTCATCTGGTTTGTAAAGCCATATGCCGCACTGATTCAGTATCTCTCTCCAAAGGGACCGGAAGTAGACGTGATTTCCAGACAGATCGCAAATGCACATACTCTGTTTAATCTGACAATGACGGTTATCTGGGTTGGCCTGATCGGTTTGATGGTAAAGATTGTAACGAAGCTTGTTCCGGACGGAAAGAAAGAGATTGTGGAGTTGTCAACTCCGCTGTATCTGGATGATAAGATGATCAGTCAGCCGGCAGCCGCACTTCAGCTGGTGGCAAAAGAAGTGGTTCATTTAAGTGATCTGGTGAAAGAGCAGATTCAGGGCATTCTTGAAATTGTGAAAAGTGAAGATACAAAGCAGATTGATACCATGAAAGAAAAAGGTGTACAGATCAGTGAGCTGTATGACCGGATCACAGAATATCTGGCAGGGCTGTTCTCTTCCGGTTCGCTGACAGAGCAGCAGGCGTCTCAGACGGCGAGTCTGATGTATATCTTAAGTGACGTGGATCGTATGGGTAATCTGTCTGTGGAATTGGCAGACTGTATTCGGGAAAAGGTGACAAATAAGTACAAATATTCGCAGGATGCAATGGATGATCTCGCAAAGAGCTTAAAAGCCATCTCAAAGATGTTTGATTCGGCGATGGATGCTTTGCAGAACGGCGCTCCGGATCAGGCGGATAAGATCCTGAAGCGTAAGGACAAGATCCTGGATCTGGATATTAAGATGCGAAAAGATCATGTGCAGCGTGTCAGCAAAGGACAGTGTAAGGCAAGTCTTACGGCACCGTTTACCAGAATCCTGCACAGTATCGACCGTATGGGCAACAGCTGTATTAACCTGGCAGATGTGGCAATCAATGATGTCAGCTTCAATTATTTCCTGACGGTAGAAGAAAAATAATGCCTGAAGTATATTTCCGATGAATTTTGCAGAATATAAGGATGAGTGATCACTGCCTGTGTATTTTAGTGAAATGTGTGAAAGGAAGAATCGGAAAATGGATCAGCAGACAACGAAATTATTAAAGGAATGCAGACGGGGATGTCGGATGGCGCTAAACAGCATCGAGCAGATCGGTGAATATGTAAGGGATACAGAGCTGAAGCGGGTGTTCAGGGAATATCGCGACAAGTACCGGAAGATGGAGGAGGAAGCCATTCGTCTGTCAGGAGGATGTGCGCAGGAAGAGACGGCATCTGATAAGATGGCGGAAGCATTTTCCTGGGTGACAGCGGAAGTGAAGCTAAAGATTAAGGATGACAGTACACAGATTGCGAAGATGATGATGGATGGCGGGAACATGGGAGTCAAGTCAATCGCAGAAAAGAGGAATCAGTGCCCGGATGCATCCGGAGACAGCATTTCGCTGGCGAAACAGTTTGAAAAGTGCAATGAGAAGCTGGCGGAAGAGATGAAGAAGTTCCTATGAGTTTCTTTGAAACAGTTGGGATGGGCGTATGGATGTTTTCTGCTTTCTTACATCCCATTTTCTTCTTATACCTGATGATATTTTTGGTTTGTGCATAATAAAAAGGGCGATAATGCAAAATTCATGCATTATTGCCCTCTTTCAATCTCGGAACACAGTTGAGAAGCGTATCTTCTGGCAGGCAGCGGCAAGATATTTCCTATACGCCCAAAACATGTGCGCTACGTCGTTCTACGCGTTCCATCTTATCCGTGACAAGATTTTATCTGTGTCCCCACATCCTGGCGAATCAAATGTGTATTTGTCCCTAACAGCAGTGGCACATTACCATAAAAACAAGGCTTTTTCAAGCCTTGTAACCATTTTCTGGCAGGAGTAGAATAAGGTTCCATAAAGGAAATATGTAAAGTAATGTCAGGGAGGGAGAACGGATGCGGTACAGACCGGAGGAACTATTGCCGCTGGTAAAGGAATTGTCGGAGAAGTATACGGGAAAAGCCAGCACATCCATTACCTATGAGGCGGCGCAGCAGCTGATGAAGGCAGTGTTATACTGCATTCAGGAATACACTTTTGGGGCAGGGAAGGACGTTCTGTGCCCGGGAAAGAAGGTGTCTGCCAGAGAAGCATATGAACTGGGATATGAGCTGGTTCTCAAGAAGACGCAGGATGCGAGAGAATGTTACAATCAGGTTGTGGAATATTTTGACAGCTACGGAAACCGGGCGTATGAGGAGACGTTTCGGAAAGGGATCCCGGAATTCTTCCTGTGGTATGATGCGAGACTGAAACCACAGGAGCATATACTGACACTGGATTATCCAGCTCTTGGAAACGATGTGAAAGTCTGTGGAATTGACCGGATATATGAGTATCTTTGGAGTATCGACAAGGAACAGCAGTTTCTTTCACGGTTTCCGAAGGCATATGTGAGAGCTGTGAACAGGGAGCGGTATCCGGAGTATGAGGAGTACTTTGTAAATGTGTGTCAGACGCCGCTTCGCAGAATACTATGCTGTATGCTGGCGGAGATTGACCTGACTGAAACGGAGCTTTCAAAAGAAGAATATCTGCAGATCGAAGAGGCGCTGTACATGAATGAGGTGAAGGCAAAGGAGCTGAAAGGTCGACTGGAAGTGGCACTGAAGATTCTTGTCAATCAGATATATGGAGGAGAGGAAGAACTGTATCGATATCTGAGCAGAGACCTGGATGATCTGGCATTTGAACTGAAAAACGGGATAGAGAATCATTGTCTGAAGGAGGTCATTGGATAATGGATGAGATGTTTGCGCTGATGGAGGAGGAACAGAGGAAACAGGAGCTTGCGCGGGTGATGGAGTGTAACCGCCATTCGGAACAATTTGGGCTTGCGCTGACTGAAGAACAGGCGCAGGAGCTGATGGTTCACAGAAAAGATACACTGAAGGAGAATCGGAGAGTGGAATTCGGGGAAGGAATTCTGCCGCAGATTATCGAGAACTTCTGCGATTCTCAGTACATAGACAGCAGCACTTATGTGGAAACGCTGGGAAGATTGCAGGAGATCTTTTATCATTATAAAAATGAATCGATGGATGAACTGACGGATCAGGAGCTGCTGGAATTCATGCGGCAGCAGTTTGAGGAGGTATGTTTCGGAGATCTGGAATATCTGGAGAGCACTTGTCTGGAGCGATATGCAAGGAAGATCCGGGAAACACATGCTGATACATTTTACAAGGGATTGCGGGATGAGTATCGTCTTCATGTGACAGATAATGAATATCAGAACCTGTCCGAGGAGAGCAGATGGGATTATGAATTATATCGTGCAAGTCTGGAAGATATGGAGTAAATGGATGTTTCTGTGATATAATCATAGAAAATATGATTGCAGAAGATGTGACTGTAAATGATGCGATTGTAATGCATGTGGCTGCAGAAGGGAGAAGATACTTTGTTATATACGATACCGGATTATTATCATCAGTTCCAGTGCGTGGCAGATCGGTGTGAGGATACCTGTTGTGCGGGCTGGCAGATTGTAGCAGATCGGAGAGCGCTGGAGAGATATCGAAAGGTAAGAGGGCCTTTCCGAAAAAAGCTTCGAAGTTCTGTGGACTGGAAGGAGGGGACTTTCCGGCAGTCTGAAGATAAGAGGTGTGCATTTCTGAAAGAGGATAACTTATGTGAGATGTATACCGAACTGGGGAAAGACAGCCTGTGCAGAACCTGCAGACGTTATCCCAGGCACGTGGAGGAATTTGAAAATGTCAGAGAGATCACGTTGTCGGTTTCCTGTCCGGAGGTGGCGAAGATTCTGCTTGCAAAGAAAGAGCCGGTGAAGTTCCTGTCGTATGAAAAAGAGGGCGAAGAGGAATATGAGGATTTTGATCCATTTCTGTATTCGGAGCTTCTGGACGGGCGGGATCTGATGATCCGGATTCTGCAGGACCGGAAGAAACCGCTGGATCTGAGAGCCGGTCTGATCCTTGCGATTGCACATGATATGCAGGTGCGGATCAAAAAGGGAGAGATATTCTCCTGTCAGGAGGTATTGGAACGGTATCAGACGAAAGCGGCGGAGGCATATGTTCAGAAGAAGGTTCAAGAGGCTCAGAGCAATGAAGAACAGCAGTTTCGCTATGTCAGACAGATGTTCTGGAATCTGGATCAGCTGGAACGTCTCCGGGACGACTGGGAGCCGTATCTTCGGGAAGCGGAAGCCCTGCTTTATCGGAAGGGACAGAAGCATTACCTGGAGGTTCGGAAAGAATTTTCTGACTGGATTGGCGTACACATGCCGGAATGGAGTGTACAGTGTGAACAGCTTCTGGTTTACTTTCTCAGTACTTATTTCTGCGGGGCAGTGTATGACGGAAGAGCCTATGCGAAAGTGCAGATGGCGGTGATCAGCGTACTTTTGATCCGGGAACTTCTGGCGGCGCAGTGGCTGAAGAATGAAAAAATGCTGGAGATGCAGGATGTGGTGGAGACTGTGTATCGGTATTCCAGGGAGCTTGAGCATTCTGATCCGAATCTGAATCAGATGGAAGAGATGATGGAAGAGCAGCTGGTGCCGATGTTCTGGAAGCAGATATAAAGGGCATATGAATGACAGGTGACAGAAGGGAATAGATATATGGAAGAGAATAGAAATTACCAGACAGAATCAGACAGAGAGAAAAATCGTGAAACGGTTCGGCAGTTATTTGAGTTTATTACGGCAAGTCCAAGCCCGTTTCATGCAGTACAGAATATGAGGCAGAGGCTGGAGGCAGAGGGCTATCAGCAGCTTTTGGAGAGCCGCAGCTGGGAATTACAGGAAGGCGGCAGATATTATGTGACCAGAAACGGATCTTCGATTCTGGCATTTCGGATCCCGAAGAAAGATTTCCGGGGATTTCAGATTATGGCAAGTCACAGTGATTCCCCGTCTTTTAAGATCAAGGAACATCCGGAGATGGAAGTGGAAGGACAATATGTGAAGCTGAATGTGGAGCGTTATGGCGGGATGCTCTGTGCACCATGGTTTGACCGACCGCTTTCGGTGGCGGGAAGACTGGTGGTGCGGGAAGGCAGTCGTCTGGTGACGAAGCTGGTATCTGTGGACCGGGACCTTGTGATGATTCCGAATCTGGCAATCCATATGAACCGGGAAGCCAATGATGGTTATAAATACAATGCGCAGAAGGATCTGCTTCCGCTCTATGGAATGGGATGTGAAAAGGGAACTTTCATGAAGCAGATTGCAGAGGCGGCCGGAGTATGTGCAGAGGATATTGTGGGTAATGACCTGTTCCTGTATAACCGGATGGGAGGAAGTATCTGGGGAGCAGAGGAGGAATTCATGTCCATCGGTAAGCTGGATGATCTGCAGTGCGCGTTTGCGTCCCTGCAGGCATTTCTGACAGCAGAGGATGGAGACAGTATCCCGGTACATTGTGTCTTTGACAATGAAGAAGTCGGAAGCGGTACGAAGCAGGGGGCGGCATCTACATTTCTTCTGGATACACTTCTTCGTATCAATGAAGGTCTCGGCCGGACAAACGGACAGTATCATCAGGCACTGGCTTCCAGCTTTATGTTGTCCGCGGATAATGCACATGCGGTTCATCCGAATCAGGCGGATAAGGCATGTCCGACCAACCGCCCGTATCCCAATGGCGGCGTCGTGATTAAATACAGCGCGAATCAGAAGTATACCACGGACGGAATGGCGGCAGCGGTATTTACCAGGATCTGTGAAGCTGCGAAGGTTCCGTATCAGACATTCCTGAACCGTTCGGATCTGCCGGGTGGTTCAACTCTTGGCAATATTTCTAATACGCAGGTGGCGCTGAATACGGTGGATGTCGGCCTGGCACAGCTTGCCATGCACTCACCGTATGAGACCGGCGGTGTGAAAGATACGGATTATCTGATCCGTGCGGCCAAGCAGTTCTATCAGACTTCTGTTGTGGAAGAAAGCGAAGGAGTATATAAGTTATGGTAAATTGTATATTTGTGGGACTGGGCGGTTTCATCGGGGCAGTATGCAGGTATCTGATCGGTCTGATTCCGATGAAGGCACAGCCCGTATTTCCTGTGAAAACATTTCTCATTAATATCATAGGTGCATTTGCAATTGGCCTGATCGCAGCGCTGGCAGCGAAGAATTCATCTGTGGATCCACATCTGATTCTGTTTCTGAAAGTGGGTATCTGCGGCGGATTTACAACATTTTCTACATTTGCATTTGAGACGACAGATCTGCTCCAGAGTGGAAATACAGGGGTCGCACTTACGTATGCGGTTCTGAGTGTCGTGTTGGGAGTGCTGGCGGTGTTTGCAGCACAGGTTCTGGTGAAATAGGAGGAGAGAAAATGGCGAGCAGACAGGTGAAACTTACACAGGCAGAACCGGGAAGTATTCTGTATCATTATACAAAAAGCAATGGAATTAACGGAATCGTGAATCATAATTGCTTCTGGGCAACGAAGAGTGATTTCTTGAATGACCCGGATGAATTTTCATATATTACGCGGATTATTGAAGCCGTCTGCGAGGAAAATATCAAAAAAGAATCTCAGAAGAAAATGTTCCTGAGAGACGTGCTGGAGGAGGCGGTATTCCTGGCAGGCGGTAAAAACAAGGAATACTTTGTGCTGTCATTTTCCAACTGCAGGGACAGTATCACCATGTGGTCTGAATTCGGCAGCAAGACCGGTTATAATATCGGACTTGACAGCGAGAAGATCGTGCAGCGTATCGGCGAGGCAAATGTCATCGATTATCATGGGTTTGTTATCTATGATTCCGAACAGCAGAAAAGACTGATTCGCAAGATCATCAGTGATTACCTTCCGGAGCTTTTTCAGACACCTTTTGAAAGGATTCTGGAAGCCGGAGAGAAGAATCCGGAAGATCCGGTCTATCGGAAGGCCTGCCGCAAATTCCAGAAGATCGCAGCCGTGTATGCGATGTTTTTCAAGCATGAAGCCTTCAAGGAAGAGCAAGAATACCGGTTTATCTTCAAAAAGCAGAAAGGTACAGAGGTAAACTTTCGTGAAAAAGACGGATTTATGATCCCATTTATCAAAATTCAGCTAAGTGAAGAGAATCTTCCCGTCAAAGAGATCATGGTGGCACCCCAGAATCACATCGATCTTGCGAAAAAAGGCATGGAATATATGATGAAAAGCAAGGGATATCGTGTTCCCGTTCATCTCTCAGATATCAAGCTGAGGTATTAATTTCGTTTTGCAGATCCTGGGAATGAGTATGAATTTCAGTGAGAATAAATAAAAGTTATAAAATAAATAAAATATACTGGTAAGTTTATAAAAAGTGTGTTATAGTATATTTCAAGCATTACATTTCTAATTTCTAGGCGGAGACGCATCTGATATCATCTGTAATATCTAATAAGAAATCTCAATGCTTTTCAGACAATAATAGCAAAGGGGTTTCTGGTGCGATTAAAGTGCAGGTTTCATTTAGAGCCCCGAATAAAAAGGAGGGCTCTTGAATGACCGAAGTAAAAAAAACAGCTGTGAAACGAACCTATAAAGCCAGTGTGTTTGAAATGGTGTTTAGAAATAAAAAGGAATCACTGGGACTTTATAATGCAGTCAATAATACAAATTATACAGATCCGGAACAACTGGTAATTAACACATTAGAGAATGCTATTTATATGTCTATGCATAATGATGTTTCTTTTATTATTGATTCCAGATTGTCGCTATATGAACATCAATCTACGTATAGTCCCAATTTACCGTTGAGATATTTGTTTTATATTTCAGATTTATATTCTTTAATTACAAAGGACAGCAACTTTTATGGAGAGAAAAAAGTGATGCTGCCGACACCGAATTTTATTATCTTTTTTAATGGTACCAGGAATCTTCCAGAGAAAATGGAATTAAATTTGTCTGATTTGTATGAAATCCCGGATAAAGATCCTGCTTTGGAGTTGAAAGCGGTTCTGTTGAATATTAATCCGGGGAAGAATGAAAGATTAAAGGATGCGTGTAAGACGCTGAAAGATTACGCAGAATATACCTGGCGTGTAAGGCAGTATGCTGAAAAGATGACATTAGAAGATGCAGTGGATCAGGCAATTGCCGAGTGTATTCGAGAGGGAATTCTGGCAGATTTCCTGTCAGAGAACAGAGCGGAGGCGAAGTCGGTGAGTATTTATGAATATGATGAAGAAAGGCATATGAGACAGACGAGAGAAGAGGGCTGGGAAGAGGGGAGAATGTCTGCAATAAAAAAAGCAGTTCAAATCTGTAAAGATCTTGGTGTAGATCGGGAACATGCGGTTTTGCAACTTGCACAGAAATATGAATTGACACAGCGAAAAGCGGAAGAATTAGTGGACGAGTGCTGGAAAAGGGAATAAAAAGCCTGCGTAATAGTACTTATCGCCTCTGAGACATGTCGCTTCCCACAAGAAAAATCTGTTTATGAAAACCTTGATTTTTCCTGTGAAAAGTGTATATTACCCAGATGAATTTCTTGTATATTCTCAAAGTTCCATCATTCCGGACATAATGCAGCCTCCGGCGGCACCGCAGTCCTGGATCTCAGCGAACTGAGCCTTATCCGGTTTCATTCCCCCGATTGCATAGACAGGGATATCAACTGCCTGACACACACTTCGGAGAAAGTCCAGTCCTCTCGGCGGCAGGCCTTTTTTACAGTCGGTTGCATAGATGTGTCCCGCGGTGATATAAGTGGCACCGAGTCGTTCTGCTTCGACTGCTTCTTCGATCGAATGAACGGAAGTCCCAAGCTGCGAGAAGGAACTTATAGGTACCTCCGGCTGCTTTTTGCACTCCCGAAGCAGTGGAAGCGGCAGGTGGATCGATGTGCAATGCAGCTCCAGCGCTGTCTTCCAGTAAGTATGGAGAATGCACGGCACCTGATAGGATCCGCAGATCCTCATGACCTGTTCTGCAAGAAGGGTGTATTCATCCTCCGACAGGTCTTTTTCCCGCAGGATCAGCGCCTGCGGATGACACTGGCAGATCCGTTCGATCTGTTCCGGAAATGGCCGCCGGCAAAGATGTCGGTTGCTGACGGCAATTACCCGATGAAACAATGTCTGATCGTATTTAGAATCCGATGCGGCATTTTCGTTCTTTTGGTTACTGTTTTTATCCATTTCATTTCCTCGTGCAGTTCTCATATTTTATACATAGATATAATCGCTCATGACCGGCTGCAGGTTGTTCGAAAGAAGTGCCTGATATACCTCATCTACAGATCTACCATCCGAAATCTCGAACTGATCATCTCCCTTTTCTTCAATATCATCTACATGACTGCCGATTCCGGTGCTGACACCCGCAGAGATCTTGGTAGCTGCAATGTTGACCAGATTATCACGCACACGGGCACATTCTCTGGTGGACACGGTGATGCTTGCAAATGGCATAAAGAGCCGGTAAGCACATACCACTTGGAGAAGCTGTGGCTCATGAACGTCCATTGGATTGATTCTGTCATTGTTGATGATTGGGCGCAGTCGCGGACAGGAAAATGCAATCTCTGCATGTGGGTATTTTCGCTGCAGGAGATATGCGTGATATCCGGTAGCGAATGCATCTTTTCGAAAATCATCCAGTCCCAGAAGTGCACCGAAGCCAACGCCTCGCATACCGCCTCTGATCGCACGTTCCTGTGCATTGACACGGTAAGGAAAGATGCGTTTGTGCCCTGCCAGGTGCAGAGTTTCGTATTTGTCCGAGTTGTAGGTTTCCTGGAATACAGTGACATAATCAGCACCGCATTCGTGAAGATAGGCATATTCATCGGAATTGACCGGATAGATCTCAAGGCCGATGACTTTGAAGTATTTCCTTGCAATCCTGCAGGCTTCTCCAATGTATTCAACCGTAGATTTGATGCGGCTTTCTCCTGTCAGTATCAGGATCTCCTGAAGCCCGGTTTTTGCGATTGCAGCCATTTCTTTTTCGATTTCATCAGGCTTTAACTGTGCTCGGTTGATCTTGTTGTGGCAGTTGAAGCCGCAGTAGATACAATAATTTTCACAGTAATTGGCAATATAGAGCGGTGTAAACATATAGATACTGTTGCCGAAGTGTTTTCGTGTCTCAATTCTTGCTGCCTGTGCAATGTCTTCCAGAAGTGGAAGTGCGGCAGGAGAAAGGAGGGCGGCAAAATCTTCCGGTGTCTTCGCGTCATGTGCAAGTGCACGTCTGACATCCGCTTCTGTATATTTGTCGTAATCATACGCATCCATGGCAGAGATTACCTGATCCATGATATCGGATTCCAGAGCTTCCATTCCGGGAAGATAGGTCATATGGTCGATGCGGTTCTTTTTCTGATCTTCCAGAATTTCTTTATTTAAAATGCTTTCATTGATATGTTCCTTTTCCATGAATGAATGCCTCCTAATCCTGTAAAAATCCAGTCAGTGGAGAAGAAGCACTGGCGCCTTTTTCGATGGTGCGACCCAGACCTGACAGGTAAGCGCTTCTTCCGGCTTCGATGGCTTTCTTAAATGCTTCGGCCATGACAGGAATGTCACCGGCGGTTGCGATCGCTGTATTGGCCATGACTGCAGCTGCACCCATTTCCATGGCTTCACATGCCTGAGAAGGGCGACCGATGCCCGCATCTACAATGATTGGAAGGTCAATCTCATCGATCAGAATCTGAATGAAATCCTTTGTGCTAAGACCCTTATTGGAACCGATCGGAGCACCAAGCGGCATGATGCAGGCAGCACCGGCATCGCGGAGTGCTCTTGCAGCATTCAGATCCGGATACATGTATGGCATCACAACGAAGCCTTCTTTTGCAAGGATTTCGGTTGCTTTGATGGTTTCATAATTATCCGGAAGCAGATATTTGGAATCGTGAATCACTTCAATTTTTACAAAATTACCACAGCCGACTTCACGTGATAGTCTTGCGATACGTACCGCTTCTTCTGCGTTTCTTGCACCGGAAGTGTTCGGGAGCAGAGTGACATTGTCCGGAATATAATCCAGAATATTGGCAAGTCCGCCTTCATTGGCGCGACGAAGAGCTAGAGTGATGATCTGCGTCTCCGCTTTTTCAATACATGCTTTTACCAGCTCCAGGGAGAATTTTCCGGAGCCGAGGATAAAACGAGAGGTGAATTCGTGACCTCCCAGGATCAGTTTGTCTTCGTTTTGGTTCATAATAATTACCTTCTTTCTTGTGTTGTTATATATCTTCTTCGCCCAGGATCAGGCGTGTGATCATATTTGCCTCATGGGAGGCACAGATGGCAACTCTCGGGGCCATCAGACCGTTCCCCCGGGAGGGTTCCGTAACCTGATCTCCGCACAGGTAGAAGTTCTTTGTGATTCTTCGGGTGCGGATTGTGTTGCTGCTTTCGTATCCGGCCATTCCGGAGGCTGATACCAGCTTTTTCTCCGGGAAATGTTCCAGAATGCCATTGACCAGCATGGCTTTTGCCTCGGGATTGTCAAATGCCTCGCAGATAATATCATTTTCCCGGAAAAGATCTGCCAGGTTCTCTTCTGTTACTTTTACACAGTCGGTGTGGATATCCAGATAGGGATTGATGTCCAGAAGCAGGGATTTCAGCGCGTCTGTCTTGTATAATCCAATATGCCGGGTAAAGTACTGCTGTCGGTTCAAGTTGGTAATATCTACCACATCAAAATCAATCAGATGCAGGTGACCGACCCCGATTCGTGCCAGAGAATATGCGATGTTGGAACCAAGACCGCCAAGTCCGGCGATCGCTACATTTCCTTTGGAGAGAAGCGACTGTATCCTGGGACTGTGGCGTTCATTCAGTGCCGCGTTGATCTGTTCGCGGGTAAGTTTCTGTTCTGTCATGACTTCTAGCCTCCTCCTACAAAGCTTACGATCTCCATACTGTCTCCGTCCTTCAACATGGTGTCAGAGTACTGGTATTTGGGGAGAATCTCGCCGTTTAATTCGATTGCGATACGATTGATCTGATATTGGTTCTGTGCGAGATAATCAGAGACTGTCATCGGTAATTCCAGAACAGTTTCACGTCCGTTAATGGTAACCATAGATGTCCTCCTTTCTGCAGATTAGCAGTTAAGTGTTTCAGTTTATACCGTTGCAGGTAGAAAAAAGAGTTCACGAAGTAATACACCCGTGGTGGTGCACCCCTTCATGAACTCTCGTTCACTCTCAACTAATCCGGTATTAAAATGTAAACTCCTGGTTGGAATCACCAGTAGATGATACAAAAAGGGAGATACCAAAGTACCTCCCGCAATTTCTCTACGTTCCTACGTTGGCATTATCCAAATCAGGTATATGGGTCGAAGTTCTCAACTTCCTCTCAGCCTAGTACATAAGCTCCCCTGTTCAATTTACATGTTTAAGTATAAAAAGATTATGAAGAAATGTCAATCTTTATTTAGAAAATCTGGAATTTGTTGTAAAATAAAAATAACTGACAAGTTATTATTCATGGAAAGAAAGGAATGATGTGAGATGATAAATATAAAAAAAGAAAAATGTATTGGATGTGGAGCCTGTGTAAAAGACTGTCTGGGGAAAGCAATCAAGTTGATTGACGGTAAGGCGGATTACGTCCGTAACTGTATGCATTGCGGGCATTGTGTGGCAATCTGTCCGGTGGGTGCAGTTTCCATTCCGGGATATGATATGGAAGATGTAGAAGAGTACGAAAAAGATACCTTCACAGTTCAGCCTGAGAACTTCCTCCGTGCAGTAAAGTTCAGAAGAAGTATCCGAAATTTTAAAGATGAGCCGATTGAGCGGGAGAAGATGGAGCGGATCCTGGATGTTGGACGATACACACCGACGGCAAAGAACCGTCAGGAATGCCGTTTTATCTTGGTCCAGAATCAGTTGGAAGAATTTAAAGAACTGGTATGGAAAGAGATGCCGAATATTGTCGAGAAACTTAAAACAGACAATCCGGAGTATGCAAGAGTGTTTGAGTTGTTTTATCTCAGACATCAGAAAGATCCGGGAGAAGATGTATTTTTTTTCAACTCGACTTCTTTTCTTGTGATCGCATCCGAGAATCCGCTGGATGGAGGACTGGCAGCGGCCAATATAGAAAATATGGCAGTTGCAGAAGGTGCGGGAGTTCTGTATAACGGATATATGATGCGTGTGATCAAAGCAAGTGATACATTACAGGAATGGCTTGGGATTACAGATACGCCTGTCTCCTGCTGTATGCTTCTGGGATACCCGGCAGTGACATATCGGCGTACTGCACCTAGAAAAAAGAAAAACATAGAATGGAAATAGTTGATTCATTGGAAAGGAGGAATTTTCAATGAAGAAAGTGATGAAAACCATCGCTATCATGAGTATGTTACTGACAGTACTGGTGCTGACAGCGTGTTCTTCAAAAGAGGAGGAAGAGCAGGGAGTCAGTGAAGAAGCACAGAAGATTATTCAGACAATCATGAACTGTCCGAATCCGGAATTATATGACTCGTCTTTAGCCTATGTCATTGGTGACAATGTGGAAGACGCACAGCCGGAGGAACAAGAAATACAGGAAAAATGCGAAGCAATACGGGAGAACTGGGAAAAAGAAGTTGGTGATTGTTTTGCGGAAAATGCACTTGATACCTTTCTGAATCAGATGGCTACCATGTATTTTGCAGAAGCAGAACAGGAAAATCTCACCTATAAAGTGCAAAATATAGAATTGAAAGAAAAGGGAGATGTGAATGAAACCGTTCAGGTATCTTTGTTGAAAGGGGAGAAAGAAGAGACTGTGACACTGATATTCACACATGATTCCGAAGGGTTGATTACAAAAGTAAAACCGGAGCAGTAAAAGGAAAGGACCCCAGAGAAAAGCAGAGGTAAGCGAATAGCGTCGAAGCGTTCTAACCTTCAGAAAACGAAAACGGTACCCCAGAGAAAAGCAGAGGTAAGCGAATAGCGTCGATGCGTTCTCTGGGGTACCGTTATTTTACTTATCTTTTATCTCACTGTGCAGCTGCTGCAGGGACTTGACTTCTCCGTTTCCGTGTCCTTGCACGTAACGTATTCCTTTTGCAGTTGCTCTTGCGGCAGCGATGGTAGTCATATAAGGCACTTTTGCCTTGATCGCAGCCTTTCTCAGATAGCTGTCATCGTGAATGCTGTCTTTTCCGACCGGAGAGTTGATGATCAGATCGATCTTTCCGTTGGTGATCAGATCCAGAATATTCGGACGGCCTTCATACAGTTTTTTCACTTTTTCAGCTTCGATTCCCGCCTCCCGGATGAGATTGTAAGTGTTGTCTGTTGCCAGAATGCGGAATCCAGCATTGGCGAAGTCCTGAGCGACCTCTATCACTTCAGCCTTGTCTTTGCGGTTTACTGAGATCAGAACAGTGCCGCCAAGAGGCAGTTTGGACTGCGTTGCTTCCTGAGCTTTATAGAATGCTTCTCCATAAGTAGAGGCAAGACCAAGCACTTCTCCTGTAGAGCGCATTTCTGGTCCGAGGATCGGGTCTACTTCCTGGAACATGTTGAATGGGAATACCGCTTCTTTTACTCCGAAGTAAGGAATAGACTGTTCCTTTAAGTTTGCAACCGGAGATGGACGTCCGGTCAGTTCGGAGGTAATGATGTCGGTTGCCAGTGGTACCATGCGGATGTTGCAGACCTTGGATACCAGCGGAACGGTACGGGATGCACGTGGATTTGCCTCCAGTACATATACCTTTCCATTTTCAATTGCGTACTGCATGTTCATCAGACCTTTGACATGCATTTCTTCCGCAATCTTACGAGTATATTCTTTAATCGTCTTTACGTTTTCCTCGGAAATGTGTACGGATGGAATAATGCATGCAGAGTCTCCGGAGTGTACACCGGCAAGCTCAATGTGTTCCATGACTGCAGGGACAAATGCATGTTCTCCGTCGCTGATGGCGTCAGCTTCGCATTCCAGAGCATGATTCAGAAAACGGTCGATCAGGATCGGACGGTCCGGAGTAACACCGACTGCAGCTTTCATGTAACCCTCCATGCTTTCATCGTCATAGACAACTTCCATGCCGCGTCCGCCAAGTACGTAAGAAGGACGTACCATAACCGGGTAACCGATCTCTTTTGCGATGGCAAGTGCATCCTCTACGGTAGTTGCCATTCCTGATTCAGGCATCGGGATCTCCAGTTTTTCCATCATCTCACGGAACAGGTCACGGTCCTCTGCGAGGTCAATGACAGACGGAGAGGTTCCAAGGATCTTTACTCCGTTTTTCTCAAGCTCGGATGCAAGGTTCAGAGGTGTCTGACCGCCGAACTGTGCGATGACGCCGACCGGCTGCTCTTTCTTATAGATGCTTAAGACATCCTCCAGAGTCAGTGGCTCGAAGTAGAGCTTATCAGAAGTATCATAGTCTGTGGAAACTGTTTCCGGATTACAGTTTACAATAATGGTTTCAAATCCTAATTTTTTCAATGCCAGGGATGCATGTACACAGCAGTAGTCAAATTCGATACCCTGACCGATACGGTTCGGTCCACCACCGAGGATCATGATCTTTGGTTTGTCGGATACAGGGTTCTTATCTTTGGCATTGTAGGTGGAGTAGTAATAAGCACTGTCGGGAGTTCCGCTTACATGAACGCCTTCCCAGGCTTCCTCGACACCGAGCTCAATACGGCGATTGCGGACGTCATCTTCAGGTACTTCCAGGATCATGCTCAGATATTTGTCGGAAAATCCATCTTTTTTCGCCTGAATCAGAAGCTCATCAGCAGGAAGCGTTCCTTTGGAGGCTGCGATAGCTTCTTCTTCTGCCACCAGCTCTTTCATCTGTTCAAGAAACCAGGTCTTTACTTTGGTCAGTTCGTAGATCTCCTCAATAGAAGCACCTTTTCTCAGGGCTTCATACATGATAAAATGACGATCACTGGATGGAGTGATCAGCATCTGTAGAAGCTGATCCTTTGTTTTATTGTGGTAGTTCTTAGCGTAACCAAGTCCGTAGCGCCCGGTTTCCAGACTTCGGATCGCTTTCTGGAATGCTTCCTTGTATGTCTTTCCAATGCTCATGACTTCGCCGACTGCGCGCATCTGTGTACCAAGCTTGTCTTCTACGCCTTTGAATTTTTCAAATGCCCAGCGGGCAAATTTGATTACAACATAGTCTCCGTCCGGAACATATTTGTCCAGAGTGCCGTATTTTCCACATGGAATGTCTTTCAGTGTCAGACCGGTTGCAAGCATGGCAGATACCAGAGCAATCGGGAAACCGGTAGCTTTGGATGCCAGTGCGGAAGAACGGGAAGTTCTCGGGTTGATCTCAATTACGACGATACGGTCAGATACCGGATCGTGTGCAAACTGGACATTGGTTCCGCCGATGACCTGTACGGATTCTACGATACGGTAAGCCTGTTCCTGCAGACGCTTCTGGCATTCTTCAGATATGGTCAGCATTGGAGCAGAGCAGAAGGAATCACCGGTGTGCACCCCAAGAGGATCGATATTTTCAATAAAACATACGGTGATCATGTTATTTTCAGCGTCGCGAACAACTTCCAGTTCCAGTTCTTCCCAGCCTAATATGGATTCTTCGACCAGTACCTGTCCGACGAGAGATGCCTGAAGCCCTCTTGCACAGACTGTTTTCAGCTCCTCTTTATTGTAGACAAGTCCGCCTCCTGCGCCGCCCATCGTATATGCCGGGCGCAGAACAACCGGGTAACCAAGATCATCTGCAATTGCAAGTGCTTCCTCAACGCTGTAGGCAACCTCGCTTCGTGCCATCTCGATACCGAGAGCGTTCATGGATTTTTTGAATTCGATACGGTCTTCGCCGCGTTCAATAGCATCTACCTGTACACCGATGACCTGTACATGGTATTTGTCAAGTATCCCCTCTTTGGCAAGTTCCGCACAAAGATTCAGACCGGACTGGCCGCCGAGATTCGGAAGAAGAGCATCTGGTCTTTCTTTGGCAATGATCTGTTCCAGACGTTCAACATTCAGTGGTTCAATGTAGGTAACATCAGCGGTTTCAGGATCCGTCATGATGGTGGCCGGATTGGAGTTGACCAGCACGATCTCATAGCCAAGCTTTTTTAAAGCTTTGCATGCCTGGGTACCGGAATAATCAAATTCACATGCCTGACCAATGATGATAGGTCCGGACCCGATAATCAGTACTTTATGGATATCTGTTCTCTTTGGCATAAAAACCTCCTAGTATATGACATATTTTCTACGGTTCATTATATAGGATAATGGGGAGATAGAAAAGTAGAAATACAAAAATTTTTGTATGGTCATTTTGAATGGCAGAAATCTGATGGGAATGCTTGGATATTGAGAAGAAATGTGTTAAAATTACAATTAAATGTAGTTAATTCAATTGATTTTGGAAAGAATGCTGTTGTGAGGTGACAATTTATGAAAGTATCAACAAAAGGTCGGTATGCCCTGCGAATTATGATTGATCTTGCAGAACACGAGAATGGAGAATATATTCGTCTGAAAGATATTTCTGCAAGGCAGGGGATTACGTTAAAATATATGGAGCAGATCATGCCTCTTCTTACGAAAGCGGGCTATGTCCGAAGTTATCGGGGAAATAACGGGGGATATATGCTGGCGAAGGCTGCCGGTGAATATACGGCAGGTGATATTATCCGTACGACAGAGGGAAGTCTTGCTCCGATCGCATGTCTGGATGATCAGCCAAACCGGTGCGACAGAAAGGAACAGTGTGCAACTCTCACATTCTGGGAGGGACTGTGGGATGTGATAAACGAATATGTTGACAGTGTGACCCTGGAAGATCTGATAAAGCAGCATCGGGCGATGCCTGGGTATGAAGAAACGTAATTTGTAACAGGGAATAGCATAGATGGCAACAAGAAAAACAGAAGTATCTGGAATAGGTACTTCTGTTTTTTATGTAACAGGATGCAATCTTTTAAATAAGCAGCTGGCGACAGCGTTTCATCCGGAACTGGATGATGATATCCGTGTTCATCAGTATTTTCTGGATATGATCTGATGTCAGATAATTCCAGAGAAAGGAAATTTTACAGATGCTTCTATTAATCAGCCTGATGCTTACCATTGCGGTGCCGGTCACGGGAATAATCATACACAAACTTGCGGCACTTATATTTTTGATTCTGTGTGTTGTTCATACGCTTGTGGAAAGAAAATATATGAACAGAAACAAATATCTGCTTTTGATGCTGGTTCTGGTTGATTTTGGCAGTGGAATTCTTGGAATGATCCTGAAAGAAATGCGATGGGTTCTGGATTTTCACAGAGTGATATCTATCGTAAGTGTGGGAGTACTGTCGATACATCTGTTTATGTATCATAAGAGAATGGGAGTCGTTTGTCGTAAACAGTAACCAAAAATACACAAAACATAGTTGACAAATAGGATATGAAGTGATATATTAACATCAACAAGAATAACATACCGAAGATATAGGAAAGGTAGGAGAATAAAATGTCAAAGATTTATAAAGGAGCCTTAGAATTAATCGGAAACACACCGCTTGTTGAAGTTGTGAATATTGAAAAAGAGCTTGGACTTGAAGCGCGTGTGCTGGTAAAGCTTGAATACTTCAATCCGGCAGGAAGTGTCAAGGACAGAATTGCAAAAGCAATGATTGAAGATGCGGAAGCAAAGGGAATCCTAAAGGAAGGATCCGTTATCATAGAACCTACATCCGGCAATACAGGAATTGGTCTTGCATCTATTGCAGCAGCAAAAGGATACAGAATTATCCTTACCATGCCGGAAACCATGAGTGTTGAGAGAAGAAATATATTGAAGGCTTATGGTGCAGAGATTGTTCTTACGGAAGGAGCAAAAGGAATGAAGGGAGCCATTGCAAAGGCCGAGGAGCTTGCAAAGGAAATCCCGGACAGCTTCATCCCGGGACAATTTGTGAATCCGGCAAACCCGGAAGCACACAGAAGCACAACCGGCCCTGAGATCTGGAATGATACAGACGGAGAAGTGGATATATTTATTGCAGGAGTCGGAACAGGCGGAACACTGACGGGTATCGGTGAGTATCTGAGGTCCAGGAAACCAGAGGTAAAGATTGTTGCACTTGAACCATCCGCATCTCCGGTACTTTCTGAAGGAAAGGCAGGACCGCATAAGATTCAGGGAATCGGAGCCGGATTCGTGCCGGATGTACTGAATACAGAAGTATACGACGAGATCTACAAAGCAGAAGCAGAAGAAGCATTTCAGACAGCAAAGCTTCTGGCAAAGAAGGAGGGCGTGCTGGTAGGTATTTCCTCAGGAGCAGCGCTTGCCGGAGCAATTGCACTTGCAAAACGTCCGGAGAATAAAGGAAAGACCATTGTGGCCTTACTTCCGGATTCCGGGGACAGATATTATTCAACCCCATTATTTACAGAATAATCAGGAACAGGAGCGTGGAGATATTATATGAAACTTTCAAAAAAGAGCAGATATGGTCTGCGGGCACTCATTGATCTGTCTGTGAATTCCAAACATGAGCAGGTGGCGCTTAACAGCATTGCAGAGCGTAATCAGATATCTCCGCAATATCTGGAACAGGTATTTGCAAGCCTCAGAAAGGCTGGAATCGTAAAAAGTATCAAAGGATCACAGGGCGGCTATTTTCTGAGTCGTCCTGCCAATGAGATTACGGTGTCCTCTATTATTGAGGCACTGGAAGGAAATTATTGTCTCGAAGATGAATCTCTGCCGGAAGAAGGAGGCTGCAGAGGCAATATCCAGGCAATCCAGAAACTTGTGATTGATACAGTGAATCAGAAGACTGGGGAAGTACTCAGTTCTATCACACTGCATGATCTGGAAAAGGAAGCACAGGAGTATACAGATTACGGTCAGGATATGTATTATATCTGATTTTTGCATTACTTTCGATTCTCAGATGGATTCAAATCCTGTAGAATAGAAACAGACTGGCGTGGAAACGTAATATGAAAGATAAATGTGGCAGACAGATCTGGATATTTCAGATGTATCTGCCACATTTTTTGTATGTTGTCAGTTTTTGTTGGATATATTTTATGCTCTCTGTTAATATAGAAGTATGTATATCAGGATCATCTGATCTGCATGCATTGAGTAGTTGGAGGATATAGTGATGACATTAGAAGAGATTCGAAGACAGATAGATACGGTGGATTCACAGATAAAGCCGTTGTTTTTACAGCGAATGGAATGTGCCGGACAAGTGGCGGAGGAAAAAGCAAGGACCGGCGGAGAGGTATTCGTTCTGGAACGGGAATTGGAGATCGTTCAGAAGAGGACAGAAGATGTAGACGAAGACATCCGGGAAGAGTATGCGGCTTTTTTAAGACATCTGATGAGTGTCTGCAGGAGGTATGAATACGGATATCTGAAATGTATGCAAAATGAAGTGGTGGATGGAGCACTCGCAGGAGCAGGATTGTGTAGAGAAACAGAGCACGAGAAAGTGAGAATTACCTGTTCCTGTAAGGCCAGTTGCAGTAACCTGCATCTGTATCTGAATATGGCAGCCTTGAATCAGATAACGATAGAGAAGATGAGTGTAACGACAGAAGCAGATGAGCAGGTGATCGATATGACGCTCATGGGGAATATGAATGATGGAAATATGCGGCAGTTTCTCTGTCAGATCGGAAAAGAATCGGATCGTTTTACCATTCTGGCACTGGAATAGAGGAAGAGGAGAGAATGTACATGGATAAAAAGGAATTGGCACAGGAGGTTATTGAACGTTTGAAAAAGGAATATCCGGATGCAGGATGTACTCTGGATTATGACGATGCATGGAAGCTTCTGGTAAGTGTGCGTCTGGCGGCACAGTGTACGGATGCCAGGGTCAATGTGGTCGTGGAGGATCTGTATGCAAAATATCCGGACGTAAATGCGCTCGCCGAGGCCTCGCCGGAAGAGATTGAGCAGATTGTAAGACCCTGTGGTCTTGGAAAGAGCAAGGCACGGGATATCAGTGCCTGCATGAAGATGATTAGAGATGAGTATGACGGCAGAGTACCGGATGACTTTGATGCACTTTTGAAACTTCCGGGAGTCGGAAGAAAAAGCGCTAATCTGATTATGGGAGATGTCTTTGGAAAGCCGGCAATCGTAACGGATACACACTGTATACGCCTGACCAATCGGATTGGCCTGGTGGACGGGATCAAGGAACCGAAAAAAGTAGAGATGGCATTGTGGAAGATCATTCCACCGGAAGAAGGAAGTGACTTCTGCCACCGGCTGGTATATCATGGAAGAGATGTCTGTACGGCACGTACGAAGCCATACTGTGAAAAATGTTGTCTGGCGGATATATGTGCAAAAAATGGAATCTAGAAGACGAAGCAATGAGAACAACGATCAACAGAAACAGGAGGACGAGAAGATGGCAGATGTAGTGGAGATGTTGGATGAACTGCAGAACAAGGCGAGGAAAGATGAGAAACTGAGAAAAAAGCTTCTTGCGACGAGAGCAGAAGAGGATCCTGTTTCTGCATTTTGCAGAACCTGTCGGGAGATGGGGTATGAATTGTATGAGATGGAGTTGATTGTGGCAGGGGAAGAATTCCATGCTGCGATGAAAAGGAGTACCAATGGAGGCGGAGAGAATTCGCCGATGCTCAAAGATGAAGATGATTTTTATGAATTGTTTTTTGCGAATCTGGAAGAGTGAGCGGAACAGGGACAGCTGTAACGGCTAGTGCTGTCCCATTGATTTTAATGAGTTCAGGAATTCCATGTCATCGGCCTGAAGTTTTACGTTGGTGCAGTAGTTCCTGCCTTCCGGTGTAGTGACATTGATTTCGATCACAGTACCCTCCATAAGTGCATTCTGGGATACTGCGTTTAGAAACAGCGGAAACTTTGGATGGTTCGCACGAAAACGATCCATGCCGCTTTTTATTTTCTGTATCATGGCAATCTGATTAAAATCCATAGAAAAACCTCCTGTCTGTGTACTTTGTTTTTTCAGATATAAAGGGAATTATAATAGATATGCGGCAGGAAGTCAAAGGAGAATCCATAAATGAACCGGGAATATGTATAAGAACCCAAATCACGGAAAAGTTAGACAAATTTAACAGAATGTTCCTTTTTATTTAAGAGAAAGAGCGTATAATATCTTTCAGACATATGAGGAGGTTACGATATGAAACGAAAAGGCAGATATAACGTAACAGATGAGACGTTTGATTATGAGATAGAGCGGAATCCGACAACAAGATATCAGCCGGATTATAAAGAGGGACTTACCAGTCGTCAGGTGGCGGAACATAAAAAGGACGGATGGACGAATGTAACCGTTGATCCGCCGGCACAGACGACAAAGGAGATTATCCATCAGAATGTATTTACTTATTTCAACCTGATATTTGCAGTTCTGGCAGTATTACTTTGTATGGTAGGATCTTTTCGTAATCTTACCTTTTTACCGGTAATCATTTTTAATACATTGATTGGTATTGTCCAGGAAGTGAGAGCAAAGAATGTTCTGGAAAAACTGAACATGCTGAATGCACCACATGCCAATGTCGTACGTAACGGCAAGGTGTCAAGAGTGGATTCGGAAGAGCTGGTGCTGGATGATATCGTAATATTTAAGGCGGGAAATCAGGTCTGTGCAGATGCAGAGGTTGTAGAGGGAAATGTACGGGTGAATGAATCCCTGCTTACCGGTGAATCCGATGAGATCACGAAAATGCCGGGGGATCATCTGATGTCCGGAAGCTTTATCGTAGCGGGAGAGTGTCATGCAAGACTGGATGCGGTCGGCGTGGATTCTTATATCTCGAAGCTTACACTGGAAGCGAAAGCAATGCAGAAAGGAGAGCAGTCAGAGATGATCCGTTCTCTGGACAAGCTGGTTAAGCTGGTTGGAATTGCCTTGATTCCGATAGGGATCATCCTGTTCGTACAGAGCTTCTTCTTTAACGGAGAAGAATTCCGCAGCAGTATTACATCCATGGTCGCAGCGGTGATCGGTATGATCCCGGAGGGCTTATATCTGCTGGCAAGTGTGGCACTTGCGGTAAGTTCGATGAAGCTTGCAAGGCAAAAGGTTCTGCTTCATGATATGAAAAGTATAGAGACGCTTGCGCGTGTTAATGTTCTGTGCGTGGATAAGACCGGAACGATTACGGAGAATTCCATGAGCGTACAGGAACTGGTTCCGACTTCAGAATACAAAAAAGATACCATGCCGGAACTGTCGAAGATGCTGGGAGATTTTGCTGCGGCTATGAGCAGCGACAACAGTACGATGGAGGCAATGAAGGAGTATTTTAAAGAGGGAACCGGAAAAAAAGCAGTTTCTGTGACTGCATTTACCTCTGCAACAAAGTACAGTGGTGTTACTTATGAAGAGGAGGCTCATGTACTGGGGGCTCCGGAATTCGTCCTCAGAGATGATTATGATACATATCAGGAGGAGATTCAGGAGTATGCGAAAAAGGGATATCGAGTGCTGGTGTTCGGAACATATGAAGGAACGCTGGACGGAAGACCGCTGACGGAAAAAGTAACACCTTTGGGGTATGTACTTCTTGCCAATCCGATCCGTGAAGAAGCTCCGGAGACATTTGCCTATTTTGCGGAACAGGGTGTGGAAGTGAAGGTTATCTCCGGAGACAATCCGCTGACTGTATCTGAAGTCGCAAGGAAAGCCGGAATTATCAATGCGGATCGTTATGTGGATGCGGCAACACTTGAGACGGATGAAGAGATCGCGGATGCGGTTGCTGAGTATACGGTATTCGGACGCGTGACTCCAAATCAGAAGCGCCAGTTTGTACAGGCCCTGAAAGAGCAGGGAAAAACGGTTGCCATGACAGGGGACGGTGTCAATGATGTGCTTGCGTTGAAAGATGCGGACTGCAGTGTAGCAATGGCATCCGGAAGTGATGCTGCGGTACAGGCTTCCCAGGTTGTTCTGCTGGAATCCAATTTTGCATGCATGCCTTCTGTTGTACTGGAAGGACGAAGAGTGGTCAATAATATCCAGCGTTCGGCCAGTCTGTTTCTTGTAAAAAACATATTCTCATTCCTGTTATCATTGTTCTCTGTGATATTTATGATTACCTATCCTCTGGAACCTTCACAGATATCACTGATCGGTATGTTTACGATCGGAGTTCCGGGATTCTTCCTGGCATTCCAGCCGAATAAAGAGAGGATTAAGGGGCATTTCCTGACGAATGTGCTGTTAAAGGCACTGCCGGCAGGTCTTACAGATGTGGTGATCGTTGGTGCACTTGTGGTGTTTGGCAAGACATTTGGAGTAAATTCAACGGATATATCAACAGCAGCAACGATACTTCTGCTGATCGTAGGATTTATGATCCTGTATAAGATCTGTCAGCCTGCCAATATATATCGTGGCGTCATCTGGGTTGGATGTATGATCGGCTGTGTCCTTTGCTGCATCTTCCTTCCGGAATTATTTGCAATTACGGGTATGTCAAAAAAATGTATTATGCTGTTTGTGGTATTTTCGATTGCCACAGAGCCGATCCTTCGATATCTGACGCTATTGATCGGTGGACTTCGGAAAGGGTATCGGAAGCTGCGTCACAGAGAGGATGACGAATAGAGAAATGGAGGGAGATATATGGAACTGAAGGTTGTATTGGGAGACATTACGAAGAGTGATTGTGATGCGATCGTGAATGCCGCAAATACATCCCTGCTTGGAGGAGGCGGTGTCGATGGGGCGATCCACAGAGCAGCAGGACCGGAGCTTTTGGAAGAATGCCGTACCCTTCACGGCTGTCCGACCGGAGAGGCCAGAATCACGAAAGGCTATCGCCTGCCTGCGAAGTATGTGATCCATACGCCGGGACCAATCTGGCAGGGCGGCAGATACGGAGAAGAAGAACTGCTTGCGTCCTGTTACAGAAGCTGTCTGGAACTGGCTACAGGACATGGAATAAAAAGGATAGCATTCCCATCCATCAGTACCGGAATCTATGGATTCCCTTTAGAAAAAGCAGCGCCGATCGCAGTCCATACCATCCGCACGTTCTGTAAAGATCATCCTCAGATAGAGGAAGTCCGGATGGTGTGTTTTGATCAGCGCACAAAGACATATTATGAAAAGGCTTTATAAGGTACATGGCATATCCAGAACATTGCCGTCAAGGTCTTTCCAGAGAAATACTCCGTCATAGATCATGTATCCGTGTGCGGAGTTTTCTTTTGGGATAGATACGGAACCTGGATTCATATAGATATAAGCTCCCATATTCCGGTTGGCAGGGATATGCGTATGCCCGTTCAGAAGAATATCGCCCTGCTTCAGCATCGGAGGATTCTTCGGGTTGTGATGGTGACCGTGTGTGGCGAATATGGTATGGCCGTCGAGTTCCAAAAGACAGTAATCTGCAAGGATCGGGAACTCCAGAACCATCTGATCCACTTCTGTGTCACAGTTGCCGCGGACACAGAGGAGCTCCTGCTTCATGGCATTCAGCATGGCGATCACTTCTTTGGGCTGGTAATCCTTTGGAAGATCATTTCTGGGACCGTGATAGAGGATATCGCCAAGCAGAAGGAGACGGTCTGCCTTTTCCCTTCTGTAAGCTTCTGTCATCTTCCGGCAATAGTAAGAAGAACCGTGAATATCGGATGCTATCATTAATTTCATAGTACAAATACCTCGCTTTATCATCATAAAAGGATTGTAGCACAGTTTGAAGACAGGGTCAAAAGATGTTATACTGATGCCGGAGGTGGAATATGATACAGATAAAATATGCAGATGCCGCAGATGTTCCGGAGATTATGGCATTGATGAATCTTGCAAAAGAACTGACGGAGAATAAAGAATGGTACAGTACAGATGACGAAGCATTTGTGAGAAGGCATCTTACGGAAGAGGGATTTATATTGAAAGCAGTAGAGGAGGATCAGCTGGAGGGATTCTTCATTGCACGATATCCCGGGGATGCAGAAGACAACCTGGGGAAATACTGGGATCTGGCGAATGAAAAGCTGCATCAGGTTGCGCATATGGAATCGGCGGCGGTTCATCCGGATTATCGAGGAAGAGGGATTCAGAAGGAGCTGATGGCCCGGGGAGAAAGTATTCTGAAACAAAAAGGATATCATTATCTTATGGGGACAGCGCATCCGGATAATGTATACAGTGTCAATAACTTCTTGAAGCTTGGATATGAGATTCTTACAAAGACAGAAAAATACGGAGGCCTTCCGAGATATGTATTCGGGAAAGTGATGATTTATTAGAATGATGAGAAAACCAGAAAGAAATTTCTGGTTTTTTTGTAACGAAAAAAAAGTATGGAAGTCTGTATAGGTAAAGAAACGAGGAGGTGAGAACATTGCAATTTGAGGATGTATACAAATTATATTATCGAGATGTGTTCTATTATCTGCTGTCAATGACCGGTGATGCACAGACCGCTGAGGATCTTACGCAGGAAACGTTTTACAGGGCACTGAAATATATCGATCGCTTTAAAGGAGAGTGTCATTTTAAGACCTGGCTTTGCCGAATCGGGAAAAATGTGTATATTTCCTGGAAAAAGAAGCAAAAACGTCTCACCGGAGGGGAAGTGAATCTGGAAAATATCAATGAGACAGAAGTGAAAGTAACCGCAAGTGAAGAAAAAACCACACCGGAATCCCGGTATATTCTTAAAGAGGAGGCGTTATCTATTTACAGAATATTACATATATTAGAAGAACCATACAAAGAGGTATTTATACTGAGAACACTGGGAGAATTATCATATAAAGAGATCGGAGAAATATTCGGACATGGGGAAGGCTGGGCGCGAATTACCCATTACCGGGCAAAAATAAAGATTCAGGAAATGATAAAGGAGGAGCCATAAATGAAGGAAAAAGAGTGTGCCATTGTACAGGATCTTCTGGTGCTGTATGAAGATAATGTACTTCAGGAAGAAAGCAGACAAATGGTTGAGGAGCATATACGAGGCTGTGAGGAATGTATGAAGATATATGAAAATGGCAGGAAGGATCTGAAAGTGAGTGATATTCAAAAGGAGTCTTCCGAGGAAGAACAGGCGGACCAGGCGGCGCGTATTATGAAAAAATTTAAGAAAAGAATGACTTATAAAAGTATGGCTGTCTTAGGGGTTATATTGGCAGTGATTCTCCTGGCAGTTGTGGTGGTTAATGAGGTGTGTAATCGTCTGTCAAATAATAACTGGGGAATTATTGGCATGGTTTATACGATACCGACAGATCAGATTAAGATAACCGAGTTATACCGGTTGAAGAATGGAGACATCTATTGCACATTGGAATCCGATAAGAAGATTGGAATCTATCAGTATAGCGATTTTATGATACCGGAAGATGAAGTTGACCGGAATACAGATGATGCATCCCTTGAAATCTGTTTTCGTCAGCTGACACCATGGGAAAGCGGGAACCATGCAAAGATTCATCAGATGACAGCGATATTTTCTACAGAACGTCTGGGAGTGCAGGAAGAAAGCGGAAAAGAATTTATTCAGCGCTGCAGTGAAATCAGATATCGTGGAAAGACCGAATCAGACTGTATGACCATTTGGAAAAGAGGACAGAAAGTAGAGGAAGCTCCGGAGGAGATAGAACGAAAAGCAATTGCCGAATATGTACGGAACGATCAGATAGAGGAAGCAGTTCGGGAGTGTGAAAAGCTGGGTTGGGACAGCAGTGAAGAAATTGTGAAGATATATCGGGAAGACCTGAATATCAGGCAAACATATTCCAGCGGTTATGATGTTAGAGATAGTGTCGTATTTTCGAACAACTATGAGACGATATTACTGCCGCAGTATGAGGAGCATTAACTTCAGGGAAAAGAAAGATTTGCTTTTATACAGGGGATTCAGGCCTCTTTTGTAGCGGGATAGTATATCTTATGATATAATAAAGACGGAAAGGCAATAAACAGTGAATCACAAGGTGTATTCTTACAAAGGAGGAATTTATATGACAGAAGATCTGATAAAAGAAATAAAACATATTCAACAATGTCTGGTTAATAAAGAAACGGAAGGGGAAGAGTGGGAAGAGAAGATGAATGCCGTCCATAAGCTTGAGGAAGTGGCGGATTATCTGAAAGATGCGCTTGGAAAAGGCATCGAATTCTAAAAATATGGAATTCTAAAAAATAGACATACGAGGGGAGTTATACATAATGACAGAGGCTTTGATATTTGACATGGATGGTCTGCTCTTTGATTCGGAGCGGATTGTCCAGCGATCCTGGGAAGAGGCAGGCAATGAACTGGGAATTCCACATATGGGAGATCAGATCTACCATACGCTTGGGATGAACCGGGCCGGCAGATATGCATACTTTGCCAGAACAATCCGGAAAGACTTTCCATTTGAAGAGTTTGGAAGACTTGCAAGTGTCAGCTTTTACAGGATCGTGGAACGGGAAGGACTTCCGATGAAGCCGGGTGCAGGAGAACTGCTGGAATATGCAAAACAGCAGGGATACAAGATGGCTGTGGCAACATCGTCGAGCAGAGCATATGCACAGAAGAATCTGGAAGATGCAGGGATAGAATCGTATTTTGACGGAGCTGTATATGGAGATATGGTGCAGCATGCGAAGCCGGATCCGGAGATCTACCTGAGAGCAGCTGAATGCATCGGTGTAACACCAAAGTCCTGTATTGCGCTGGAAGATGCACCGGGAGGGATTCGATCGGCGCATGCAGCCGGAATGCTTCCGGTTATGATACCGGATCTGGTGGAGCCGACGGAGGAGATTCTTTCCCTCGTATATCGGAAATTTCATTCGCTGAGAGAGGTGATTCCTTTTCTGGAATCTTTATAACTGTATCTTAATAACTGTAACAGGACGGTGCAAAATCGGGATATACACATGATATCTCTGTTTTGCCACCGCCCTGTTTTTGTGTTGAAAGAGATTAGTGATCGTTGGCCTCCCATCTTCCGGATGCACCGCATGGAAGTACAAGTCCGGAATGTGTGACCGGAAGTCCGATCTCCTGGGAATCCACATGTCCGTTCCATTTCTTTAGCTCTGTTCCTAGCATGTAGGTAAGAACTGCCGGAGCAAGTCCGGTGGTATAGGAGTTTACCAGGAAGAAGAGAGGATCATCCGACAGAATCCGGGTACACAGCTTGATCAGAGGATGGATCGCATCTTCAATCTTCCAGATCTCACCCTTCGGACCACGTCCATAGGAAGGAGGGTCCATAATAATGGCATCGTAATGGTTGCCTCTTCGAATCTCACGTTCTACAAATTTTACACAGTCATCAACCAGCCAGCGGATCGGCTTGTCAGACAGTCCGGAAGAAGCGGCATTTTCTTTTGCCCAGTTCACCATACCTTTGGAAGCATCCACGTGTGTAACACTGGCTCCGGCAGCAGCAGCGGCCAGCGTTGCTCCTCCGGTATAGGCAAACAGATTCAGCACCTTGACCGGGCGTCCGGAACTTCGGATCTTTTCAGAGAACCAGTCCCAGTTTGCGGCCTGCTCCGGAAACAATCCGGTATGTTTGAAACTGAATGGCTTCAGGTTGAATGTCAGGTCTTTATAATGAATCTGCCACTGTTCCGGCAGATCGAAGAATTCCCATTCCCCGCCGCCTTTTTTACTTCTGTGGTAGTGACCGTTCATATGCTTCCAGCCGTGTTCCGTTTTAGGCGTGTCCCAGATGACCTGCGGATCCGGACGTACCAGAAGGTACTCTCCCCAACGTTCCAGTTTTTCACCCTTACTGCAATCTATTACTTCATAATCTTTCCATTGATCTGCAATCCACATACTCTATAATCCTCTCTTTATGGCAATATTGATATACAAATACATACTGCTGTATTAGAATTTCAATAGGATTATAGCATGGTGAAAAAGAAAAGAAAAGCCGGAATTACTGTACAGGGACAGTGTCTGCGGAATTGCCGGGGATATAGACTTTTAAATTAATAATTTCAGATAGCTATCATTGAAATGAGGAATCTAGACGTAGAAAAATGCTGAAATAATTTGGTTTTTCAGATAGAATTACCTGAAAGGGATTATCTATCTGCTGAAAATGGCTAAAACCAGGAGGAATATTCATCGAGAAAAGCTTAAAATCATAATTCTATTTGCTTTCGGCACTCTAAAATGGGGAAAAAGGATGGAAAAAAGCATCTGATTTTGGCGGAAAATAGAAATCTATCTGCAAATTCACTTTACAATTTTATTCTGAGGAAGGCTCTAAAAAAGAAAAAAATATGTAATAAATATGTAACGAAAGTTATGTTTTTCGGATATATGGGTACAAGGAGGTGAGAGAATGTTAGATATGGATTTCATATATAAGGAGCACGCAGAGTTTGTATATAAATATCTGTTGTCTCTGTGTCATGAAGAGGATACCGCGGAGGAACTGACCCAGGAAACATTCTGTCAGGCGGTTCAGTCTTCCTACCGGTATGACGGCAGCTGTAAGGTCTCCACCTGGCTGTGCCAGATCGCGAAGCACCACTGGTACAGAGAACTGGAGAGAAGAAAAAAGAAAGGAATGATTCCGATCCCGGAGGCCATGACATCCGGGGAGGCTGCGCTGGATGAGAAGCTGTGTCTCAGAGAAGAAAAGATGGAATTATTCCGAAAGGTGCACATTCTGGATGAAGTATCCAAGGAAATAGTATTTCTTCGGATTACAGGAGCATTCTCGTTCAAAGAGATCGGGGAATTGTTCGGAAAAAATGAGAACTGGGCGCGCGTAACATTCTACCGCGCAAAACAGAAAATTATGAAAGGGTGAAAAATATATGAAGTGTGAGATTATCAGGGATTTATTTCCGAGTTATATAGACGGACTGACAAGCAAAGAAAGTAACCAGGCAATCGAAGAACATCTGGAGGGCTGCAGAGAATGCAGGCGATATCTGGAAGAAATGCAAAGAGAGATTGCCTCTGAAGAACTGACTCAGGAGGAGAGAGAAAAAAGGCAGAAGGAAATCCAGCCTTTGAGAAAAGTACGAAAAGTGAATCTGCGAAAGATTGGTATTGCAGTTCTGATTACGGCGATTATCTGCTTTGTAGTGCCCGGTGTCTTTGCATTTTATTCAGAATATTCAGAACGGGGACAGACGGCAGATTATGATGATGTTAGAATCTCTTATGAAAAAACAGGTGGTGTGGTGACAATTGGATTCCATCCAGAGAGAGAAGATATCCATATTGATGTAGACATGGACCTGGATCTGAGTATTCAGGAAGATCAAAAAGAAAGTATCCGAATCATAAAGGCACTTGTAAGTCCGTTCAGTCGATCGACCCGTGAAGGCGGTTACTGGGGAATTACCTTTGTCGATGAAGATACCATTCTAAGTCCGAACGGAGGAGAAACCATTGATCTGAGCGGGGATGAAACACTGGAAATACAGTTTAACGACGTTACAAAGACAGTGACGATTAAAGATCTCTATACAGAAAAAGGCATGGAAGAATTAAAATAATAATATTAAGAAAATTTTGGAGAAAAGAGGAAGAAAAGGGCGATTGCAAAAGGTAGAGGTGCAATCGTCCTCTTTGACTTTTTACATTCTTTTAACATTCGTCGGATTTCAGATTTAACATTGCTCCTTTATGATAGCAACTGTGAAGAAAATAAAAAACAAAATCAAAGGAGAAGTTGATTATGAAATTGAAAAAGTTTATTGCAGTACTGGCAACCGTTGGTATGATCGCAGGTCTGGCAGCAGGATGCGGAAGCAGCTCTGAGGCTGAGACAGAGTCAGAAGGCGAGACACAGCAGACAGAGGAAGCTGCTGAATGGGATTCTTCCATGGATATCACAATTGTATCCAGAGAAGATGGTTCTGGAACAAGAGGAGCTTTCATCGAACTGTTTGGAATTGAAGAAAAAAATGATGCCGGTGAGAAGGTTGATATGACAACTGAAGAAGCACAGATTACAAACAGTACATCTGTTATGCTTACAACAGTAGCCGGTGATGACTATGCGATTGGTTATGTATCTCTCGGATCTCTGGATGACAGCGTAAAGGCACTGAAGATTGACGGAGCAGAAGCTACAGCTGAGAACATCAAGAGTGGTGATTACAAAGTATCAAGACCTTTCAATATTGCAACAAAAGAAGGACTTGACAACGAAGTAGCAAGTGATTTTATTGCATTTATCATGAGTGAAGAAGGACAGGCAGTCGTTGCAGACAACGGATATATCCCATTGGATGATGCTGCTCCGTATGAAGGATCTGCTCCGTCCGGAAAAGCAGTTGTTGGTGGATCTTCTTCTGTATCACCGGTTATGGAAAAGCTGATCGAAGCTTATAAGGAAGTGAATCCGAACGCTGAGATTGAACTGCAGACAACGGATTCTACGACAGGTATGACATCTACGATCGACGGAAGCTATGATATCGGTATGGCATCTCGTGAGCTGAAAGACGAGGAACTTGGCGGAGGACTTGTACCACAGGTAATTGCAACAGATGGTATCGCAGTCATCGTAAATAAAAACAATACACTGGATGAGTTGAGCAGTGATCAGGTAAAAGCAATCTACACTGGTGAAACTCTTACATGGGATGAGGTAATCGAATAAATGAAATCGAAAGCATGGACTGAAAAATTCATGCAGGGAGTGTTCTTCATTGCCGCCTGCGCTTCGGTGCTGGCGGTAGCTCTCATTTGTGTATTTTTATTCGCAAATGGGATTCCTGCAATGAAAGAAATTGGATTTGGTAAATTCCTGACAGGAGAGATCTGGAAACCGAATAATGATATCTATGGAATTCTTCCGATGATCGTCGGAAGTCTGTATGTAACGGCAGGAGCCATTGTATTTGGTGTTCCGATAGGTATTCTGACAGCGGTATTTATGGCGTTTTATTGTCCGAAGCGGATATATAAACCGCTGAAGACAGCTACGGAGCTTCTTTCAGGTATTCCTTCTGTTGTATACGGTTTCTTCGGACTGGTCGTTCTGGTTCCGATGATCAGAGAATTCGGACGCGGCTTAAAAGAGATGGGAATCCTGAAAAGCGCCGGTAATGGAAGCAGTATTCTTACAGCCTCGCTGCTACTTGGTATGATGATTCTTCCAACGATTATCGGACTGACGGAATCTTCGCTGCGTGCTGTTCCGGAGCAATATTATGAAGGTGCGGTTGCACTGGGAGCTACACATGAAAGAGCGATTTTTCGGGTAATTCTTCCGGCTGCAAAGTCCGGTGTGGTTGCAGCGATCGTGCTGGGTGTAGGACGTGCGATCGGTGAGACGATGGCAGTGATCATGGTTGCCGGAAACCAGGCAAGAATGCCGGCCGGTATCTTCAAAGGTGTCAGAACTCTGACTGCAAACATTGTAATTGAGATGGGATATGCGGCAGGGCTCCACAGAGAAGCATTGATCGCAACAGGTGTTGTACTGTTTGTATTTATTCTGATCATTAATTTCTGTGTGGCACTTTTAAACAGGAGGAACGATCATGAGTAGTAATACAGTTACATTTAAGCAAAAAATGAAATCATATAAAAGAACACCGGGATCCCTGATTGTAATGCTTCTGGTCATGCTGTCCGCAATCCTGACATTTACGGTACTGATCTTCCTGATCGCATATATATTGATTCATGGTGTCCCGTATCTGAAACCATCGTTGTTTTCCATGAATTATTCTTCTGAAAATGCATCTTTGATGCCGGCACTGATCAATACCATTATTATGACATTGTTATCCCTTCTGATTGCGGTGCCGCTTGGTATATTTTCTGCTATATTTCTGGTGGAATATGCGTCCCGCGGAAATAAATTTGTAGAGATCATACGATTGACGACAGAGACACTTCAGGGAATTCCATCGATCGTATATGGATTGTTCGGTATGTTATTCTTTGTGACGACCTGCGGATGGGGATTTTCACTGCTTGCGGGTGCATTTACCCTGTCGATTATGGTGCTGCCGCTGATCATGAGAAGTACGGAGGAAGCGCTGAAAGCCGTGCCGGATTCTTACAGAGAAGGAAGCTTTGGACTGGGGGCGGGAAAACTGCGTACGGTCTTTCGTATCGTACTTCCATCTGCGATTCCGGGAATCCTGGCAGGTGTAATTCTGGCGATCGGAAGAATTGTCGGAGAGACAGCCGCTCTCATCTATACTGCGGGAACGGTTGCGGACTTCCCGAAGAGCGTAATGAGTTCAGGAAGAACACTTGCTGTTCATATGTATAATCTGGCAAGCGAAGGCCTGTATATGGATCAGGCTTATGCCACTGCGGTCATTCTGCTTGTTGTGGTTGTCGGGATTAATACATTATCCAGCGTACTGGCAAAGAAGTTAACGAAAGCATAGAGAGGAAGAAGCATGAGTAAAATAAGCATAAAAAATATGGAGCTGTATTACAGTGATTTCCATGCATTGAAAAATGTCAATCTTGAGATTGAAGCAAATAAGATCACAGCTTTTATCGGTCCGTCCGGGTGTGGAAAATCCACATTGCTGAAATCGATCAATCGTATGAACGATCTGGTAGAAGGCTGCCGTATTGAAGGAGAGCTTTTGCTGGATGGCGAAGATATATATAAAGATATCGATGTGAACCTGTTGAGAAAGAGAGTGGGAATGGTATTCCAGAAACCGAATCCATTTCCGATGAGCATCTATGATAATATCGCATATGGTCCGAGAACACATGGAATCCATTCGAAGGCAAAACTGGATGATATTGTGGAAAAGTCACTGCGGGATGCGGCGATCTGGGATGAGTGTAAAGACCGTCTGAAGTCAAGCGCACTTGGAATGTCCGGAGGACAGCAGCAGAGACTGTGCATAGCAAGAGCACTTGCAGTTCAGCCTGAGGTGTTGCTGATGGATGAACCGACATCGGCACTGGATCCAATCTCCACTTCTAAGATTGAAGACCTTGCGATGGAATTAAAAAAAGATTATACTATCGTTATGGTAACGCATAATATGCAGCAGGCGGTGCGTGTATCCGATAATACAGCCTTCTTCCTGTTGGGCGAAGTTGTAGAGTATAACGATACAGAAAAATTATTCTCGATACCGGCAGATAAGAGAACAGAAGATTATATTACAGGGAGGTTTGGTTAGGATATGCGTAATAGATTTGATATGCAGCTTGAGACGCTTAACAGGCAGCTCATTCATATGGGTGAATTGTGTGAGATCGCAATCAACAGAGCGACAAAGGCACTGGAAAAGGGAAGCATGGAAGAGGCGAGAGAGGTAAGAGAAGCAGATGAAGAGATCGACCAGATGGAAAAGGATATTGAGCGTCTGTGTCTGAAGCTCCTTCTCCAGCAGCAGCCGGTTGCAAGAGATCTGCGTCAGATCTCCGCAGCACTTAAGATGATCACCGACATGGAACGTATCGGAGATCAGGCCGCAGATATTGCGGAGATCATTATCTCCGAAAATAAGTCGGAAGCAATGGATATTCCGATGATCGTAAAGATGTCTGAGGCGGCAGGCAAGATGGTCAGAGACAGTGTGACTGCATATGTGGAAAAAGATCTGGAATTATCCAGACGAGTCATGAATGCAGATGATGAGGTGGATGAAATGTTTGAGGAGAACAAAAACCATCTGATTCATTTTATTGCTGATCAGAAGGGAGATCAGGGTCGGGAGGCAATCGATCTGATCATGGTGGCAAAATACCTGGAGCGTATCGGAGATCATGCAACGAACATCGCTGAATGGGTGGAATTCTCAATCACAGGCATTCATAAAGAAAGTAAAGTATAAGGGACAGAACCGGTCAGACCGGGCAGGTGGAGATCCTGAACATGTAAGGAGACAGAGAGAATGATATTTTGTGTGGAAGATGACAGTAATATACGTGAACTGGTAGTGTACACCCTGGAAAGTACAGGATTCAAAGCCCGTGGATATGAGGATGGCAGTTCCTTCTTAAAAGCTCTGGCGCTGGAAACGCCGGAGCTTATTCTGCTTGATATCATGCTTCCGGGGGAAGACGGAATGGAACTTCTTAAAAAACTGAAGGCTTCTCCCAAGACCAGGGATATTCCGGTCATTATGGTTACGGCAAAAGGAGCGGAATACGACAAGGTAAAAGGGCTTGATTCCGGTGCGGATGACTATGTGACAAAACCATTTGGCATGATGGAGCTTGTTTCCAGGATCAAGGCGGTTCTCAGAAGAAGCAGTTCCTTAAGTGCACGCAATGAAGATACAATTGTATTGGACGATATCGAGATCAATACCAAGAAGCATGAAGTGACGGCCGGAGGAGAAGTGGTCAATCTGACTTTGAAGGAATATGAGCTTCTGAAGCGGCTGATGAAGAATTCGAACATCGTGTTGACAAGAGATCAGCTTCTGGAGGATATCTGGGGGTATGATTTTGACGGAGAGACCAGAACTGTGGATGTGCATGTCCGGACGCTCCGGCAGAAGCTTGGAAAATCCGGAGAACGCATAGAGACCGTCCGCGGCGTCGGATATCGTATGAGTGAATAAGAAGCAGACAAAAAGCTGAGAGAGAAGAATGCAGGCGGGAGTGCAGTATGAGAAAAAAGATTCAACAGAGTATGATTCTGGTGATTACGACAACATTGCTGATTGCATATGCAATCACCACGTTTGTTGTATACAGGCAGACAATCAGCATCATAGAAGATGAGATTCGTCAGGAAGCAGACTATATCTGTGCGGCGATCGATATCTCCGGTGAAGCCTATCTGGATCAGATGGATGCGGTCAGAAAAAATACCCGTGTTACACTGATTGATCCGCAGGGCAATGTAAGATATGATTCCAAAGAGGATGAGGTGACCCTTCAGAATCATAAAGACCGACCGGAGATCCAGATGGCGATCGAACATGGAAGCGGGCAGGATATCCGGGAGTCTGATACGCTGAACCAGGAGATGTTCTACTATGCTGTTCGTCTGAAAGACGGAGATATTCTCAGAGTATCAAGGACGGTGGATACAGCATTTCGAACAGCGATCCGCGTGCTTCCCATCATGGGGCTTATAGCGGTGGTCATGCTTGTGTTTGCGTGGGTCCTGGCAAGATGGCAGGTGACGAGACTGATTCGTCCGATCAATCAGCTGGATCTGGAGCATCCGCTGGACAATGAGATATATGAAGAACTGACTCCGCTGCTTCAGAGGATTGACAGACAGAACAAAGAAAAAGATGCAGTTGCCAATATGAGAAAAGAATTTTCAGCCAATGTTTCTCATGAATTGAAGACACCGCTTACCTCCATCTCCGGATATGCAGAGATTATGAAGGATGGACTTGTGAAGCCGGAGGATATGAAGCTCTTCTCAGAACGCATATATAATGAAGCAAGGCGGCTGATTACTCTGGTAGAAGATATCATTAAGCTCTCGAAGCTGGATGAGGGAGATATAGAGATTGCGAAAGAAGAAGTGGACCTCTATCAGCTTACCAGAGAGATCTGCAGTCGGCTGGCACCTCAGGCGTCGCAGAAAAAAGTGCATATCGAGGTAACAGGAGAAGCGGTATCCTGTATGGGAATTCGACATATTCTGGATGAGATGATCTATAATATCTGTGAAAATGCAATTAAATATAATAAGGAAGGCGGATCTCTCAGCGTGTGGGTCGGTAATACCCTGCAGGGGAAGAAAGTGATCGTCACAGATACGGGAATCGGGATTCCGGAAGACCAGAAGGAGCGGATCTTTGAGCGGTTTTACCGTGTGGATAAGAGCCATTCGAAAGAAACCGGAGGCACAGGACTTGGCCTTTCTATTGTAAAACATGGAGCGATGATCCACGATGCCAGAATTAAGGTGGAGAGTAAGGTTGGAAAAGGGACGAAGATGGAACTTATCTTTTCTTTGCCTGAGAAATCCTCAATATAGAAAATGATAATAAATATATGTGGTATATAGGCCCTATCAATTGGACGATTGACAGGGCCTATACTATAATAAAAATTACTATACTAAGGTATGCTTTTTAATTGCAGAGGAGGAGAAAAATGAAAAAAATGAGAAGAAAGCGAAGCATGATTGCTGCGATACTGGCTGCAGTGATGGTGGTAAGCGGCATGGCAGGCATGGGGATGACTGCCAGGGCAGACACCTGCGGCGGACTTGAGCCGGAGGATGTCTATGCGCCTTCGGAAGAGGAAGTCATTAAAGACCCGATTCTTCACTGGGCGATTCGTGCAGCCATGAATTCAATTCAGGGAAATATCAAATTGACAGCCGATGTGGTTGGTGATAAGTCTGTTAAAAATATTTCCTATGAGTTATGTGCACATCCGGAGGATTTTGAAACGGAAGCGTGGGAAGGAAAGCAGTTCTGGATCGAAAGTCTGGAAGGAATTCAGTACGCAAAGTCTGCGACCATGGTTGATATTGCATACACTTCTGCGGTAGAAGGAAAGAGTCTGGCAGATCTGTCTCCTCTTTCGGAACTGACACAGCTTCAGGAGCTGATTCTGAAGCAGAATGGGATCAATAATATATCGGCATTAAGTACGCTTACGAATCTGACATTGCTGGATCTGTCAGTTAATCGAGAGATTACAGATATTTCTTCAGTAAAGGACATGAAGAAATTGAAGAGAATGAATGTGTCCTACAATAAGATTACAAGTGTGGATGCCATCGCAGAGCTGGAGAATCTGGAATATGTTGATATTTCTCAGAATCAGATCGCTTCATTGCCGGATGTGAGTAAGCTGAAAAAGGTGTATTTTCTGGATGCTTCTCATAATAAGCTGACAGATGTATCGGCGATTGCAGGTATGACGGAACTCCAGGAACTGAATCTGGCAGGAAACAGTGAGATTACAGATATCACTCCGCTCGCCGGACTGTTAAAACTTGACAAAGACAAGACGGTGCTTCCGGATGAGTCGAAAAAAGAGGATCTCTTTGCGGCCATCGAGGTTAATAAACTGTTCAGCCTGTTTAATATCAGTAAAATGCAGACTTCTGATCTTACCAATGTGCAGAATGCACTGGATGCTTACGATGCACTGAGTACAGAACAGAAGACCTATATTGATGAAAACCGTGTGGAAGCAGCACGCTCTAACAAGCAGAAAGTGGAGAATGGCGGAGAACCTGAGTATTATCCGGAATACGATATTGACGGAGAGAGACAGCCGATATGGAACCGATTGGAAATCAAGGTGGTAGATAAGAAAGGTGTTCCGATCGCAGATGCTGAATTTACCAAGACATCTCGCAATGCATTTTCTGAGACCAGCAAAACCGTAAAAACAGATTCCTTTGGACAGCTGACTCTGACACATACTGCAACGGATGCAATGTATGACGAGATCGAGATCGCTCCGGCAGGAGATATCTATGTTGCAGAACCGGCAGCTATTACCTATTCAGTAAACTGGGGGAATACTACAGCGACTGTGAACGGGAATCTCGCAACGGGTCTGGAGGATCTGAAGTTTGTTCTGATTCCAAAGGATGAATATGTGGATAAATCCGGACTGCAGGAATTACTTGAAAGCGCAGAACAGATAACGGAAGCATACAAGTATACGGACAGCAGCTATCAGAATCTTGAAGAAGCAGTGAACCGGGCAAGAGTAGTATATGAAGATGCAGATGCGTCAAAAGAAGATGTGGAAGCAGCCATCTCAGGATTGAACGAAGCGATGTCCGGACTGGAAAAAACAGATATTCTGACGGAATTAAAATTAATTGTAAAAGACGAAAATGGCAATCTCTTTACCCGTCCGTTCAAGTTCCAGATCCGGGTGCCGGAAACCGGAGCAGAAGCATGGAATCAGTTGTCTGATCCGTATACGGGAATTGCTTATCTTCAGGCTTCTCCGGGCTGGGAAGATGGAAAGACATGGGAAGTTCTGGCATGTCATGAAGAACCCTATGATGTGGAACCTTTCCTTGTGACAATCGGGGTAAAGGATGGAAAAAGATATTACAAGACAGTGGATGGATCTCCGGTTGATGTTGATTATGAAAAAGTAGTAACGGTAAAACTGAGAGCAGACGGTGCGCCGGACAAAACGAATGAGAGAAAACCGGACAGCACAGTGCTGGAAGAATATATAGAAGCTGCAAAACAGTATAAAAGCGGAAGCTATACACCGGGCAGCTACAGTGCACTGATAACTGCCGTTTCCGATGCGGAAAATATTGTTGCAGACGACAATGCGACACAGAATGACTATAATGCAGCTGCTGCGGCAATCAAACAGGCAGAAGCAGGACTTACAAAGCTTGCAAACAAATCTGAATTACAGAAAGAAGTCAACATGCAGTACAGTTATTCACAGGAGTATTATACTGCAGAAAGCTGGGCAGAATATCAGAGCAGACTGGCAGAAGCAGAAGCGATCCTGGAGGACGGCAATGCGACACAACAGGAGGTTGATGAGGCATGTGCAGCGCTGCTTCAGGCAAGAAACAGACTTGTGGTGAAAGTCAATAAAAGTGTATTAGAGAGTAAGCTTACGGAAGCAAGAGCATTGAATGCGGATGATTATCAGAGCGGGTTCGAAGAACTCCAGCAGGTGATCGCAGAAGCACAGGCTGTGTATGATGATGAAGCAGCTACACAGAATCAGGTTGATGTACAGGTAGAGGCGATTGAGAATGCAATCAGCGCACTGGTGAAGAAACCGGCAGAAGTAGATTACTCATGTCAGGCAGGTCGTTTCCGTGCTAAGATCGTAGACGGAGAAGGTAATCCGGTATCCGGAGTTGCATTTAAGGCATGGATCGGTGAGACTGTGGATGAAGAAATGCCGCTTACATCTGATGCAAACGGAGTCATTACATATTATGTATATGGACCGTTGCAGTATGATTACACAACGTATATCCGACTGGCCGACAGTAGATATACGACGGAAGATGAGCACTGTTTTACGGTAACAAACAGCAGTTATATGGCAAGTATTGCGACGGTAGATGATCAGCCGTTCGTTGATGGCATCAAACTGACATATGTAATACATCCTGCCGGCGGAGGATCAGAACCAGAGGCTGTCGATAAGAAGGAACTGGATGATCAGATATTCTTTGCATCTTCATATGAAGGAAAAGCAGATGATTATACGGCAGAGTCTTATGAAGCATTTTCAAATGCCCTTGCGGAAGCCAGACGTGTATATCATGATGAGAATGCAACGCAGGAACAGGTGAATGAAGCAGCAAACAATCTGAAGGCAGCAAGAGAAGGATTGATAGAAATTGAAAAACCGGCATTGTGTGATAAGTATACGATTCGGATTCAGGTTGTAGATTCGGATGGAAATAAGTTGACGGACCGAATTCCATTTACCGTTGCACTGGATGGATATAAGCGTACACAGTACAGTTATAACGGCGTGATTGAATATGCAATGAGTACAGCGGACTATGGTACACAGAAGATTACAGTTGCACCGCAGGATGAAACGATAATCATTGGTGAAAAGGAATACACAGCTGATCCTGCATGGCATGAGTTTGCCGTTCAGTCTACCAGTTCAGATGTAATTATTGTGGAAATAGACGGAGAGGCATTAAGCGGTACAAAAGAGGTTCGGTTTGTTCTGAAAGAAATCGAAGAGGAACCAGATCCAGAACCGGAAGACAACAATTGGGTGCAGGGTGCCGGAGGATGGTGGTATCGGAATCCGGATGGAAGTTATCCATACAGCTGCTGGAAAAAAATTGATGGAAACTGGTATTATTTCAATGCAAAAGGCTATCGTGTGACTGGATGGAAGAGTATCAGGAATGTCTGGTATTATTTTGATCCTGCAACAGGAATTATGTGTGCAGATCAGTGGATCACAGACACCTATTATGTGAAGAGCAACGGAGCAATGGCGACCGGCTGGCTGAAGCTGGATGAAGGATGGTATTACCTGAACAGCAGTGGTGCAAGAGTAACCGGCTGGGTAAAATCAAAAAATATCTGGTATTATATGGATCCGGCAACGGGAATCATGTGCACAGATCAGTGGATCGAAGATACTTATTATGTAAAAGGCAGTGGAGCAATGGCAACCGGCTGGCTGGAGCTTGGCGGAAACTGGTATTATCTGAAGAGCAGTGGAGCGAAACTGACCGGATGGGTTCAGTCCAGGAATATCTGGTACTATATGGATCCGGCAACGGGAATCATGTGCATAGATCAGTGGATCGGAGATACCTATTACGTAAAGAACAGCGGAGCAATGGCAACCGGCTGGCTTCTGATCGGAGATAATTATTATTACTTTGGAACAAATGGAAAGAAAGTAGTCAGTCAGTGGGTTGGCAATTACTATCTGGGAGCGGACGGAGTCATGGCAAGAGATCAGTGGATCGGACCTTACTATGTAGATGCAAATGGAAAGTGGGATCCGTCAAAAGCAGCTGAAACGATAGAAGAATAAGATGAAACGAAGGCGTGAATGTAAATTTGCGCCTTCGTTTTGGTTATAATGAATGAAATTAAAAAAAATAATAATAAAAAACAATAAATTATATTCAAAAAATCCTTCACAAATTTATTGGCTTATAGTAATATTACATAATATAGAGCATAATTGCTTAACGGAATCTAAACGATAGTAATCTGGAGTGAAAGATTCTGAACAACTATAATTATTAAAGGAGGAAGAAAATGAAGAAAAAAATGAACAGACATCTGATGACTTCTTTGCTTGCAGTGCTTCTGGTGTTTTCTCTCTGCATTTCACCAATCAGCAGAGCTGTTGTACATGCAGAAGGCGATACAGATGTAGTATCTGTTGAAGATGCAGATGCGAAGGAGACGGAAGATGTCGCAGGAGAAGATACTCCTGTAATTGTACCGGAAACCCCGGATGCTTCTGAAGTTTTAGAAAGTGATGGTGCAGAAGAAACAACAGCTTCGGAAGAAGTCGATGAAGAAGGGATTATGACTGCTTCAGTGGAGGACGACATCACTGACTGGAAACTCGTGTATGGTGACAAAGCTCTGGCTGATAAAGATGCGTTGGTTCTCTTGATTTTCGGGGATGGATTTACGGCTGACCAGCAGGATAAGTTCTTTGAAGAGGCAGAAAAGACTGCAAATTATGTTATGGAAACATCTCCGTGGGATGAGTATAAAGATTCTGTAAAGTTTTATGCAGTTGGAACTGCTTCGAATGAATCAGGCGCCCGTGCTGATAATGCACAGACACAAGAGGCAGCCGATGCAGATACACGTGACACTTATTTTGGCACAACTTTCTGGTCAGGCGGTATGCAGCGTCTGGTTACGGTTGGGGATGAAGGAATGAAGAAGCTGGATGCATTGAAGGCAGTTACAGTTCCGGAAGCTGACTATAGTGTTATCATTGTCAATTCCACAACTTACGGTGGAAGTGGCGGAAAGGTCTGCTTAGCATCTTTGAATTCAGAAGCATTGGAGATGATGCTTCATGAATTGGGACATACCATTCCGGATCTTGCGGATGAGTATTTTTCCGCAGGATATGAGGGTGAGTATGCCAATATGACAGCGGAATCCGACCCTGCAAAAGTTCCATGGGCTAAGTTTGTTGGGAAAAATGGTGTAGGAGTATATGAATATGATGAAGGTGGCTATGGCTGGTATCGTCCATCTCAAAACTGTAAGATGCGTTATCTTGGTAAGCAGTTTGCATTCTGTGAAGTGTGTAAGGAAGAACTTCGTAAAGCGTTTTCTGCAAAGTCCAATGTAACAAAACTTTTCTTCCAGCCATATGCAACAGAATTCTGCGAAGGCGGAGAAACAGACATTAAAAATTACTTTATTCTTCGTAAAGCAGGCAATACAGTAGAAGGTGAAGCTCTGAGTGCGGATTTGCAGATTACATATTATGATGCAAGCGGAAATGAACTGGAAAGTGCGCCTGTAAAGAAAGGAAATTATACATTTAAAGCTGAATTTGCAGGAAACGATACTTTTGAAAAATGTTCTCTGAGTGGAGCATATACCATTGAGCCACCATATAATATCTCCATTGATGTCGCTACAAAGGTATATGACGGAGAGCCTGCAGACGTGAACTACACGGTAGATCTGCCGGAAGGGTCTTATGACGTATCAATAAAATATACAGGTACTATGCCGTATACAAAGAAAGTTACAAATGAGTATGAGAGCGAAGATGCTCCTGCAAAACCTGGAAGCTACAATGTGGAAATTCTGGCATATGATAAGAGTAACCCGACAGAGGTTGTGGGAAAAGGAAAGGCTTCTTTCGATATCAATTATAAGTTGACCACACTGGTAAATCATGATGATGCATCAACCTATCCGGGTGCGGCAGTATATTACAATAATAAGACAATTGTAATTACAGGTGAAGGATTTACTGCAGATGAGCAGGACAAATTTGAAGAACTGGCTCAAAAATATATGGAGCATATCCAGAATACAGAACCATTCAAAGAAACACAGATTTATTTTAACTTCTCATCAATCGAAGCAGAATCCGATGAGTCCGGTATCGGTACGGAAGCAAAAGATACTTATTTTGGGTTGACGTATGATGAAAATGGCAAGATTGTTCCGGCAGAGACTTCTTATGACGCAGCTCACTATCTGGCTTATTATGGCGTGTTATCACGTTACAAATCTGCTATTGTTATTGTCAATGATGAAAATGTAAAAGAGGGTACCGCAGATGGAAGAGTAATCTATGGTGGAACGGATGAAGACAGCATGGATTATGTTACGAGAGAGCTTCTTAATTATATGACCGGACATGAGGTGGGTTATGAAGCTTCTACAGAAGAGGAGATCGCTGCACAGCATGATGAACTTATGAGCGCACTGTACTTTACATGGTATGGTACTGACTATGCAGTTGTTGTAAGTGATGCATATAGACATGAATTTGTTGCAAATGGATCACCGATTGAATTGGATGATTACTTCCAGACATATATTCTGGGCAAAGAAGTACCGAAATCTGAAATGGAAGGAAAATATGTCCTGACCTATTATGATAGTGAAGGAAATGAGTTGGATGGCGCTCCATCTGAACCGGGCAACTATTATGTGCTGGGAGAATTAATTCCTTCTCCGGATGAAGTATTTGGTATTACAATGAATGACGTGACTTATCACGTTCCGCGTGCAAGAGGTTACTCTCCATATACCATTTTAGCAGCAGGATCATCTTCCGAGGATCCGGGAAAAGGAGATTCGGGAAATGGTGATTCTGGTAATGCAGGCGGTTCTGATAATGGAAGCACCGGTGGAACGACCGATAACAATTCAGGTTCTTCGAATACAGCATCTGATGTAAATGCCAAGGGCGCAGCAAAGACCGGAGATACAGCTCCGATCGCACTGTATCTCATTCTCCTTGCAGGAGCTGTGGTTGCGGGTGGATCTGTAATTGTAAAGAGACGTAGAAGATAAAGCAGAATCATTGGAAATCTAAAAGCAAATTTCCCGGGAGGACAGCAAAAAGCTGTTTCCCGGGAAATTTTTTTCTATGACATATTCTGAGAAGATGGCTGTATCGGATAGTCGGTATCCTCAAAGCAGATATGTTCAATGCTTTTTTTCATTACCTCTATGAATTCTCTGGTACTTCTGGACAGAGTGATCTGCTTGGGAAGTGCGATGGCAAGAGACCATACACCTCCGAGGGAAGCAGACAGAGGATAGCTTATCAGATCATTCTGTTCGGAATAAAGATGCAGATAAGAGGTCGGAAGAAAGGAGATGCCGGTTTCCGCAAGTACAAGGCGGCGGATGGTTTCCATATTCTTGGATGAACAGCATGCAGTGGGATTGAAGGGGGTTCCGGTGATCGCATAGACGTTTCGGAAGATTCTCTGGATCACATTGCGAAGAGGCTGACGTTTAGCTGCCAATACAAAAGGAATATCCGACAATTCCAGAAGATCAGCGGCCTCCAGCGGCCTGTCTTCCGGAAGTGCAAGAAGATCCTTCCATCTGCGGGGAATGACCAGGAAGAAAGGTTCTTCATAATAGGCATAATAGGAGATCGTATCATCTGTTGTCTGATTGACTTTTCGGGCGCTTTTTTCATTTCTTGTATGCAGAATGCAAAAATCTACCTGCTTTTCTTTTAACATATGTTTTAATTTCCGGGACTGATCCTCCAGAATGCGAAGCTTGATTCCGGGAAAGCGATTCAGAAAAGCCGGGGCAATGAGAGGAATCAGGTTACTGCTGAGGCTGGTTGGGATTCCGATCTTTATGGTTCCCTGCCTCAGATCCTGGAATTCTTTCAGATCCTGTCGGATCATTTGAAATAAAGTGTCCAGCTTCTGGGCATAGTCCAACAGAGTTTTCCCCATCACAGTCGGTTGCAGCCGGTTTCGGCAGATTTCAAAAACAGGAATAGAATAGGAAGATTCCAGAGTATTCAGCATCTGACTGAGCGCAGGCTGGCTGACGAAAAGTTCTTCCGCTGCGCGTGAAAGATTGCGGTATTTTTGAATCAGCAGAAGACATTGGACTTCCCGCTCTGACCAGTTGTGATAAATGTTTTGCGTTGATAAAGACAGAAAAGACTGCTCCATTTTCTTTGTTAATTCTTCAAATGTATGCGCATATTCCAAGACAAGTTTTCCCTCAGGCGTGGGAAGCAGATAGTTTCTGGAATGCTGAAAAAGAGTACATTGCAGCTCAGTCTCAAGGCTCTTCAGAGTTCTTCCGACCGTGGACGGGCTTTTTTGCAGGACGCCTGCGGCTTCTTTGAGTGTAGTGCATGTCTCCAGAATGATCAGTAATTCTAATTGATTTCGTTTCATGGATACCTCCCGATGAGATTGTGAAAAAAGTGTTCTATTTATAAAGATAGTGTATCACGTATTGCCCGGAAAATGAAGAAAATCCATGCGCAATTATTCAAATATTTTTATCATAATTGCGTTTTACTTATAATACGTGTTGCGTTTTAAATATTAGACAGTGCTCATATGGAAATCTATAATTAGAAAAGGATGAGTTGTCCGAAAGAAAGATTTTTATAAGGAGTGTAAAAATGGTAGTAAAAGTGGGTATTAACGGGTTTGGACGAATTGCCAGAGTGATCATGCGGATTCTGGAGGAGAGGGATACAGATATTGAAGTATGCGGTATCAATCTTCGAAATGCAGATGTGAAGCGCATGGCTTATCAGATGGAGTATGATTCTGTATTTGGACGTTTTCGCGGGAAAGTCAGAGCAGAGAAGGATTGTCTGGTAGTGAACGGAAAACATATCAAGGTCTTTTCTGAATCAGATCCGTCACAGATCGACTGGGCTTCCTGCGGAGCAGAATATATTATTGAGTCAACAGGTGTATTTCGCACACTGGAGGACTGCCGGAAGCATCTGAACGGAGGTGCCAAAAAAGTAATCCTGACGGCACCGGGAAAAGATGAAGATTTTCCGACGTTTGTCATGGGTGTCAATCATAAGATGTATGATCCGGGTATGACGGTGGTATCCAATGCGTCCTGTACGACCAATTGCCTGGCACCTTTAACAAAGGTAATCAATGATGTATTTGGAATTGAGCGGGCTCTGATGTCAACGATCCACTCTTCGACTTCCAAGCAGAAGCCGGTGGATTCCAATGGAGGACGTGACTGGAGAACCGGACGTTCTGTATTTAATAATATTATTCCGTCAACAACGGGAGCTGCTAAAGCAGTTGGACTTGTGCTTCCGGAGATGAAAGGAAAGATGACGGGAATCAGTTTCCGTGTTCCGTCCAATGATGTGTCTGTGATTGATGTGACGATGCAGCTCAGCAGACCGACGACGTATGCGCAGATCTGTGAAGCTGTGGAAGATGCCAGTATGACGACAATGAAGGGTATCATTGAATACAATGATGACGAGATCGTATCCGGTGATATCAGAGCGAACTACAATACCTGTGTATTTGATGTGAAAGCGGGACTGATGCTGGATGAAACATTTGTCAAACTGATCGCATGGTATGATAACGAGTGGGGATATTCCAATCAGTGTATCAGCCTGGTTCAGTATATTGCGAGACAGGATGAAAAAGCGATTCATGCGGCTACGCCATCAGAGCCGGATGTAACGATCGAATAAGAAGACAGATACGGCGAGAACCCGTTAACCTTATGGCTAACGGGTTCTCGTTGTTGTTATAGTTATCTAAAGGAATGAGAGTAAAGTGTCGCACCGGTTTGTAACCGGTGCCTACTTTATGAGGGGGGAGATAGTTGAATGTGTCTTTCAACTATCTGTTTCACATTATAAGAGGAAAATATGTCCAAAGTATGTTGATTCTCTTAAAGAAATCGAAAAAATCTTAAGAACTGATTAAATCATGTTGCGATGTGAGAGATAAGAAATGGTAGCATTTCTTGTGTAGAACGTATATAATTGGATAAGATTATAATAGATTCTGACTGATAAGGATCGATATAAACAGATGGAGGGAGTAGCCGCAGATGAAAAAAGAGAAGGGACATATCATAAAAACGGTATATCCGGGTTCGATTGCGGAAGAACTGGAGATTGAACCGGGAGATGTTCTTCTTGCGATTAATGATAAAGAAATAGAAGATGTATTTGATTATCGTTATCTGATGAAGGATGAGTATGTGGAGATTCTGATTCGCAAGCAGGATGGCGGGGAATGGCTTCTGGAGATCGACAAGGACTATGATGAAGAGCTGGGGGTAGAATTTGAAAATGGTCTGATGAGCGAATATCGCTCCTGCAGCAATCAATGCATTTTCTGCTTCATTGATCAGATGCCGCCGGGCATGCGTGAGACATTATACTTTAAAGATGATGATTCCAGACTGTCATTTCTTCAGGGTAACTATATTACATTGACGAATATGAAGCAGAAAGATATAGACAGAATCATCCATATGCAGCTTGCACCGATCAATATCTCCGTACAGACGACGAATCCGGAGCTTCGCTGTAAGATGCTGCACAACCGGTTCGCAGGAGAAAAACTGAAGTTTCTCAATGATCTGTATGAAGCACATATTGAGATGAATGGCCAGATCGTATTGTGTAAAGGTGTGAATGACGGAGAAGAACTGGATCGCTCTATCCGGGATCTGTCGCGGTATCTTCCGTTCATGCGAAGTGTATCGGTAGTGCCGGCCGGACTGACCAAATACAGAGAGGGCCTGTATCCGCTTGCACTTTTTACGAAAGAGGATGCAGAAAAGGTCATTGATCAGATCGAGGGATATCAGCAGAGATTCTATGAAGAATATGGTCTTCATTTTATCCACGCCAGTGACGAGTGGTATATTCTGGCGGAAAGAGAATTTCCGGAGGAAGAGCGCTATGACGGGTATATTCAGCTGGAGAACGGTGTCGGGATGATGCGGCTTTTGTATTCAGAAGTACAGGATGAGATGGAACGGATTCTTCAGATGGAAGAATATCCTGTATGGAGAGAGAAGATAAAACGTACGCTGACAATTGCTACCGGCAAACTGGCTTACCCAACGATCCGGAAGTTTGCAGAAATGATGATGGAAGTATTTCCGGGACTTCATATCCACGTGTTTGCAATACGCAATGACTTTTTTGGAGAGACGGTTACAGTATCCGGTCTGATCACGGGTCAGGATCTGGAATGCCAGCTGAAGGAGCGGCAGGAAAACGGAACTGATCTTGGAGATACGCTGTTAATTACCTGTAATATGCTTCGAAGCGGTGAAGAGGTATTTCTGGATGATATGACGGTGCAGCAGCTGGAAGAAGCGCTGCATCTGCAGCTGGTTGCCGTAGAAAATGAGGGGAAAGAACTGATTCGTGCGGTTCTGTCTCCGGAATACAAGATGAACCGCACGAATGATGAAGACCGCTTTGTCTATGTGCAGGGATATGAAAAAGAAGACATGTAAGTGTTGGATGTCCGTGTGTCATCGGGCAGTTATGCAGGATTTACATGAATCATGATGTGCTTGGTATTGGGGAATTTCTGTTCTACCTTGTCGTGAACCCGTTCCGCGATATCATGCGCATCTTTTAATGTCATATCGCCGTCTACGGCAATCTCGGTATCAATGTAGATCTTGTTGCCGAACATCCTGGTGCGCAGAAGATCGAGACGTATCACGCCTTCCTGCTTCCGGATGTATTCCGAAAGTTCCTGCTCATATTCTTCACTGCAGGAGGTATCGAGCATTTTATCAAGCGCATCCTTCAGAATGTCATATGCAACCTTCAGGATGAAGCAGCAGATGATCACACTGGCGATCGGGTCCAGTACCGGGAAACCAAGCATTGCACCGCCGATACCGATGAGAGAACCGATGGAGGAAAAGGCATCGGATCTGTGATGCCATGCATCGGCCATAAATGCGGCAGAATCCAGTATTTTGGCATAATGACGTGTGTACCAGAACATCGCTTCTTTTACCAGGATAGAAACGACTGCCGCGACAAGAGCGATCGTCTCGGGAGAGGTCAGTTCGCTATAGTTGCCGGCGGTGATTTTCTTCATGCCGGTAAAACCGATCCCAAGCCCGGTGACCAGTAAGATTACACCCAGGATGATGGAAGCAACACATTCCATCCGTTCATGTCCGTATGGATGATTCTTGTCGGCTTTCCGCTGAGACATCTTTACGCCGAGAAAGGCAATAAAAGTTGCAAATACGTCCGACATAGAATGAATGGCGTCGGATACCATGGCACCGGAATGTCCGAGAATTCCGGCAAATAACTTAAATGTAGTCAGTAAAATATTTCCGAAAATGCCAACCGTCGATATCTGGTTGATAATCTTTGATTCATTGATATTCTTTGAATGATCTGTCATAAGAGGATCCTCCCATAGTTATTATTACTGTTTAAAAGAGTATAAAAAAACATCTGTGGAACGTGTTATGTACTGTCCCACAGATGCTGTTTATCATCTGCTGCCGTGTGTAGTCCGGCCCGGCTTCACAGACGGAAAATAGTCTGACGCCTGATCAGTTTGTACTGTAAATCCCGCATCCTTTTGGATGTATTCAGTGCAAAGAGATTTCTATATATCATATACAATCAGTTCTTTTTTGTCAACAAAAAAATGAAGATCTGATTAGAGTATGGATAAATTTTATTCATTATCCGCAAAATATAGAGGTCGTCTGTAAATGTATTTACAACTAACATAAGAATAAAGTATAATTTACTAAAAACGCAGTTCTTATTATATTTTTAAAATAACTTTATTTGATATGAGAGAGTCAGGAGGAGTTTTGATGAATGCGAAATTATTAATGAAAGAGGTTCAGGATTATGAACAGGATCTGATTAAAAAAAGACACTATCTGCATCGTCATGCAGAGACAGGCTTTGATCTGAAAGAGACAAAGGCGTATGTAAAAGCAGAATTGACAGCCATGGGGTATGAACCGCAGGATTGTGGAAAAGCGGGCGTGATCGTTACTGCCGGCGGGAAAAAGCCTGGAAAAGTATTTCTGATCAGAGGAGATATGGATGCGCTTCAGATGAAAGAACAGGCAGATGTGGATTTTGTATCAGAGACGGACAATATGCATGCCTGCGGACATGATATGCACACAACGATGATGCTTGGTGCAGCGCAGATTCTGAAAAAACATGAGGATGAGATTGAAGGTACGGTAAAATTAATGTTCCAGCCTGCAGAGGAGAGCTTTGAGGGGGCACATGACATGATCGAAGCGGGTGTTCTGAAGAATCCGGATGTAGATGCCGCTCTGATGATCCATGTTATGGCAGGGGTTCCGTTCGAGGCAGGATCCGTAATTGTCAGTGACGGAGGAGTCAGTGCGCCGGGCGCAGATTACTACGAGATACGAATTCAGGGCAAGGGATGCCATGGATCCATGCCGAATAACGGAGTGGATCCGATCACCGTGGCAGCGCATATTATAACGGCTTTACAGGAGATCCACGCAAGAGAACTGGCGCTGGTAGATGAGGCGGTTTTGACGATTGGAACCATTCATGCGGGACAGGCTGCGAATGCCATTCCGGATACGGTGACTATGGGGGGAACGATTCGCACCTATGATGAAGAAGTACGTGCATTTATTAAGAAGAGAATTATAGAGATATCTACCGGAATTGCGGCAAGTTTCCGGGCAGAGGCGGAAGTGATCTATGGAAAAGGATGCCCGGTTCTGAAGAACGATGAGGATTTGTCTGCTTGTATGGCAGGTTATCTGAGAGAACTGCTAGGACCGACGAAAGCATTTACACAGGCACAGTTGCTTGCGCTGTCAGGAGAGGGAAAGGCACCGAAATCCGCAGGATCTGAAGATTTCGCATATGTGAGCCAGGAAGTTCCGTCCATTATGCTTGCACTTGCGGCAGGGCAACCTGATCAGGGATATGTATATCCACAGCATCATCCGATGGTAAAATTCGATGATTCTGTGCTTGCGTCGGGAAGTGCTGTTTATGCTTATACAGCTGTGAGATGGCTGGAAGAACACAAATAACCCAAGATTCAAATGAACCTGTTATGATAGAAGCAGGAACGAGAAGAGTCAGGAGGCAATAGTATGAACTATGAAGGACAGATCTGTCGGGCGCCGATGGAGCGCTCGGCCTTCATGCTTCCGGTGATGGTCGGATGTTCTTACAATCAATGTAAGTTTTGCAATCTGTTCCGCCATCTGAAGTATCGGGAGCTTCCCATGGAACAGATTGAAGAGGAACTGCGGCGTGTCAGGGATCTTTCGGGCAGTCCCAAAAAGATCTTTCTGGGAGACGGCAACGCATTTGGGATGAAGACAGAACATCTGTTGGAGATACTGCAGATGATAGAACGGTATTTTCCAGAGTGTCAGTGTGTAAATATGGATGCGACCGTAACCTCCATACTGAAAAAGACGGATGCGGAACTACAGGCACTTCATGAGCATGGAGTGCAGCATCTGTATCTTGGAATCGAAAGCGGACTGGATGATGTGCTTACTTTTATGAATAAGGGAAATGATTTGGCTCAGGCAGAAAAGGCAATCGGCAGGCTGCATGAGAACGGGATGGTCTATGATGCCCATATCATGACGGGAGTTGCAGGCAGAGGGCGCGGAGTGGAGAATGCAAAGGCGCTTGCAGAATTCCTGAACCGGACGCATCCTTGTAATGTTGTGAATTTTTCGATGTTCCTTCATAAGGAAGTACCGTTGTATCAGGATATTCTGAAGGGAAATTATCTCCCGTCCGATGAACTGGATAATCTGAAGGAAGAACGGGTGCTTCTGGAGCTTCTGGGCGACCAGGCAGCTGAAGGTGCGACGGGGATCCGGTATGAGGGATTTCATGATTATATTCAGTTCCGTGTGCGCGGAGAACTGCCAAAAGACAGGGAGCGGATGCTGGAAAAACTGGACCGCATGATTCTGGAGTATCCCAAAGAGCGAACGGAATATTCCTATGTTGAGGGAGAGTGTCCCTGCCTGGAAAAGTGCGGGGATGGAAAAGAAATATGGAATATGCAGGATGTAATTCCATAGAAGTTATTGACAAAGAATTCTGATTAGACTATACTAACCTTGGAGTTGAGAAGAATTATCAACAAAGAATGGTTAGTATAAAGGAGCAGGAAAGATGACGCTAAAGGAATTACCGATCGGAAAAAGTGCAACCGTTCTTACGGTGGGCGGAGAAGGAGCTTTAAGACAACATTTTCTGGATATGGGTCTGATTCCGGGTGCAGATGTCACAATGGTCAAGTATGCACCGATGGGAGACCCGGTAGAACTTCGGGTACATAGCTATGAGCTGACACTGAGACTGGCAGATGCCGAGAAGATTGATATTGATAATGTCAGAGATGCCGTTGAGGCACCGGAAAAGACGGAGAAAAAGAAGATTCCGCATCCGGGACTCGGAGAAGGCGGAAAATACCATGAGAAAGCAGATGAGAATCCACTTCCGGAGGGAACCACACTGACATTTGCACTGGCAGGCAATCAGAACTGCGGGAAAACGACACTGTTTAATCAGCTGACCGGATCGAATCAGCATGTGGGAAATTTCCCGGGTGTTACGGTAGACCGAAAAGACGGTGTCATCAAGGGACATGCGGATACACTGGTCACGGATCTTCCCGGTATCTATTCCATGTCTCCGTATTCCAGTGAGGAGATTGTAACACGTAACTTTGTGCTGAATGAGCATCCAAAGGGAATTATCAATATTGTAGATGCGACAAATATCGAGCGGAACATGTATCTGACGATGCAGCTGATGGAGCTGGATATTCCGATGGTTCTTGCGTTGAATATGATGGATGAAGTGCGGGAAAACGGCGGCTCCATCCTGGTCAATGAGATGGAGAATGAGCTGGGGATTCCGGTCATTCCGATCTCTGCGGCAAAGAATGAAGGAATCGATGAGCTGGTACAGCATGCGCTTCATGTGGCAAAGTATCAGGAGCGTCCGAGCAGACAGGACTTCTGCGATGCAGACGACAACGGCGGAGCCGTGCACAGATGCCTGCATGGGATCATGCATCTGATCGAGGATCATGCAAAAGAAGCGGATATTCCGGTCCGGTTCGCGGCATGTAAGCTGGCAGAGGGAGATCAGCTGATCCTGGAGCAGCTTCATCTGGATCAGAATGAACAGGATCTGCTGGAGCATATTGTAAAGCAGATGGAGATGGAACGCGGTCTGGACCGCTCGGCTTCGATCGCGGATATGCGTTTTACATTTATTGAAAAAGTATGTAAAGAGACGGTAGTAAAGCCAAGGGAAAGTAAGGAACACTTAAGAAGTATGCGGATGGACAAGATCCTGACGGGAAAATATACGGCGATCCCATGCTTTATCGGAATTATGGCAGCAGTCTTCTGGCTGACCTTTAACGTGATCGGAGCGGCGCTTGCGGATCTTCTGGACCTTGGAGTCACGGCGCTTACGGATGCGGCAGATGCGGTGCTGACTGCATGGAATGTCAACGAGGTACTGCATTCTTTGGTGATTGACGGTATCTTCAATGGTGTGGGAAGTGTCTTAAGCTTCCTTCCGATCATCGTGACGCTGTTCTTCTTCCTGTCCATTCTGGAAGACAGTGGATATATGGCAAGAGTTGCATTTGTGATGGATAAGCTGCTCAGGAAGATCGGTCTGTCGGGTCGAAGTATTGTTCCGATGCTGATCGGATTTGGCTGTACGGTTCCGGGCGTTATGGCAAGCCGTACACTTCCGTCTGAGCGGGACCGTAAGATGACGATCCTGCTGACACCATTTATGAGCTGTTCTGCCAAGCTTCCGATCTATGTGTTTTTTACAGCGGCATTCTTCCCGGAAAACGGGGCAGTAGTAATGATCGCGCTGTACTTCGGAGGCATTCTTGCCGGAATCCTGATGGCGATCTTGCTTCGCGGAACGATGTTCCGGGGAGAAGCAGTTCCGTTTGTTATGGAGCTTCCGAATTACAGGATGCCGGGAGCGAAGAATGTCGGACAGTTGTTGTGGGAAAAAGCAAAAGATTTTCTGCAGAGAGCATTTACGGTCATCTTTATCGCAACGATTGTCATCTGGTTTTTGCAGACATTTGATCTGCATATGAATGTAGTTACGGATTCACAGAACAGTATTCTGGCAATGATCGCCGGAGTGATCGCACCGGTATTTGCTCCGCTGGGATTCGGAGACTGGAGGATCTCTACGGCTCTGATTACCGGTTTTATGGCAAAGGAAAGTGTCGTGTCGACACTTTCGGTACTGTTCGGAACGACCGCACAGCTGACAGGTGTAATCACACCGCTGGCGGCAGCCAGTCTTCTGGCGTTTTGCCTGCTGTATACACCATGTGTTGCGGCTGTGGCATCGATCAAGAGAGAACTTGGAACCGGATGGGCAGCCGGAGTTGTAGTCGGTCAGTGTGTGATAGCATGGCTGGCGGCTTTTCTGGTAAAATGTGTCGGAATGTTATTGATATAAATATACGGTTGATATAAGAATATTATGGATATGAGAATCCTGTCTGTACAGAGACGTCTGTCAATGAGAAAAACAGCAGTCCGAGGAAGAGTGATCTTCCGGGCTGCTGTTTTTCTGAGTATAGGAAAGCAGATGTCTATAACATTTCAATGAATGCGGCGATACGGGTATTCAGCTGTCCGATATCTGCCTGTGAATAATCGGTTTCTACATTAATGTATGGAAGTCCCTTCTGTTCATTGACGAATCTGCGGATCGCAAGAGTCTCTACATTATAAGTATGGCATGCCTGCAGAGTCATCTCCAGGACACCGTCTACCTTGTATTCATCGATCAGTCTTCCGAGCAGCTCCAGTCTGTTCGGGTTTGGAGTCATGACAGAGCATCCGATGTTCAGATAACGTCTTGCGAGTGCATCGTATACATCCGGATTGTCTTCATCTACCAGCTTGTCGATGGATTTGGCACCGCTGCAGTTCTCGTAGGTTACAACGACACCACCGTTGTCTTCTACTGCACGGATGACTTTCTCCGTTGCGCCTCCGATCGGACATCCGGTGATCAGAATACGCGGCTTTTTCTCCAGCATCTTTCCTTCTGCATATTCCGCATTGATCTTTGCGGTCAGTGCATCCACCTCTGCCGGGATGGCAGAACGGTCAAACTTGAAGCCGCTTCCATATAATACCTTGAACAGATCCTGACCGGTGATCGGAGCCGGGTCATTCTGCATCACAGAGTACAGATTCTTTAACGAACGTCTTACTTTATTCTCTTCCCTGATCGCTGCACGGATATCATCTTCCGTAATCGTTACATTGAATTTTTTCTCCAGATATTCTTTGAAGCGGATGATCTCGCTCTTCCAGAGCTTTAATGCCTCTTCCCCCTGTGTGTTTGGGAGTTCCATGATAAATACGTCTTTAAATTCGCGCATATATTCATACATTTTCTTTTTTCCGTCACATGTAGTCTCTCCTACAACTACATCTGAGAAGTAGAAAAATGGGCATTTATCCGTTTTCGCAAATCCATAACTGGACTTGATCAGTGGACAGAGATTCTTCGGCAGATCTTTTTCTGCCTCTGCGATGGTCTCATCGGATGTAGAGCATAATCCTACAGTTGCGGCACCCATCGCCATGGCAATCTCTTTCGGGAAATAAGTACAGTATGCTCCGACAACCGGAACGCCTTTGTCCTTTAATGTTTTTACTGCCAGAAAGGAATTCTTTCTCTGCTCGGCAAATTCTTCAAATACCTCCGGCAAATCTTTAATTACTTCCATATGTATACCTCCGTATCATGCGTTGTTTCATATAAGATATCATAGCATTAGTTTTATTGGTTCGGTAATAGGAAATATTGATATATGAGTATAACTATAGAAGAATTCTATAAGAAATAACTGGACCGTATGGATGACGCGTTCACAGATTAATAAATATCTGTTACAATAGATGTAATGTTGATAGGGAGGAGTCAGTATGGGGAAACGGATCTATTTTGACAACGGAAGTACTTCCTGGCCGAAGGCGCCGAAAGTGGCGGAAGCGATGGCGGGGCTTCTGGAACAGGGTGCATACAATATTAACCGGGGAAATTATGAAGGAGCTTATGAGGTGGAAGGCCTGGTGCTGGAGACGCGGATGCAGATTGCAAGGCTGTTCCATGCCTCGGATTCCAGGTGTGTGATCTTTACACCGGGGATCACGCATTCGCTGAATTACTTTATTAAGGGATTTTTAAAAAGCGGGGATCATGTTCTGGTGACCGGCATGGAACACAATGCGGTTATGCGTCCGTTAAAACAGATGGAAGGAAGAGGTGTGAACTATGACATGGTGCGCACCGCAGCGGACGGCACAGTACTGCCGGAGGATGTGGAACGCGCGATCCGCCCGGATACCCGGGCAGTAATCATGCTGCATGCATCGAACGTATGTGGCACCATCGTACCGATCCGTGAGATCGGAGAGATCTGTGAACGTCATCATCTGTTCTTTGCGGTGGATACGGCACAGAGCGCCGGCACAATCGATGTGGACATGCAGGCTTGTCATATTGATTTTCTTGCATTTACGGGACATAAGGGATTGCTTGGACCCCAGGGGATCGGAGGATTTCTGATCTCGGAAGCTCTGGACGGGGAGATGACGCCCTATATCGCAGGCGGCACCGGAAGTCAGTCGGATTCTCTGGATATGCCGGATTATCTGCCGGATAAATATGAGAGCGGAACGCTGAATCTGCCGGGCATCATCGGTCTGCATGCGGCGCTTTCCTATCTGGAAGAGACCGGGATTGGGACGATCCATCAGAAAAAGATGGCGCTGACACAGTATTTTCTGGAATGTGTGCAGGAGCTTCCGGGAATCCGGATCGCCGGAAAGCAGGATATCAGAGACCGTGTGGCCGTGGTCTCGCTGGACTTTGAAGGAGCAGACAATGCAGTGGTGGCATTTGAACTGGAACAGCAGTACGGCATCATGACACGGGTGGGGCTTCACTGTGCACCGATGGCACATAAGGCTCTCCATACGTATCCGCAGGGAACCGTGCGTTTTGCATTTGGTATGACGAATACCAGAGAAGAGATTGACTGTTGCATCGAAGGAATCCGGGAGATACTGGGTATATAGAAATATCAAATAAATGAAGATATTATATAAAAAATAACGATAACCAATCGGTTTGGTATGCATTGCTCTTGGCTCCTAAAAATGGTACGGTTGACTTATCAAAAAGTCATTCGAAACAGGAGGAAAATAATATGGCTGATTATCGTAAAATGTGGGAAGATCTGGGGATGAACCTTGAAATGCACGATCAATTGTGTGAGGTGCTTCCGCAGGCATTTGGAGATGTGTTCTTATCCCAGGAAAATCGTCCGGACAGTATGGACTATTACAATATGGTTGTGGCAGATATCCATGGCATCCGGCCGGCAGAACTGATTGAACATCAGAAAAAAGGCGGAAAAGTGTTCGGTACATTCTGTGTATACGTTCCGGATGAGATCGTATTTGCGGCAGATGCAATTGCAACCGGATTGTGCGGCGGATCCCAGTTCTGGGTACCGGGCGGCGAGAAAGTGCTTCCAACCAACACCTGTCCATTGATCAAAGCGTCTGTAGGCGCAAGACTGGATCGTACCTGTCCGTTCTTCCGGATTGCAGATATGTATATTGGAGAAACAACCTGCGACGGCAAGAAGAAAGCATGGGAGATTCTGGGAGAGGACGTACCGGTGCATGTGATGGATCTTCCGCAGATGAAACGTGCAAAAGACGTAAAAGCATGGGCAGAAGAGATCGAGACATTCAAGAATGTAGTGGAAGAATTTACCGGCAACGAAGTAACTGCAGAGAAACTTGCCGACAGCATTAAGCTCATCAACAATAAGAGAAAAGCACTGGCACGTCTGTACGACCTTCGTAAGAATGAAAATCTCCCGATCAGCGGCCGTGATGTACTTCTGATCTCTCAGATTGCATTCTATGATGATCCGGCAAGATTCACACAGATGACCAACAAGCTGTGTGACGAACTGGATCAGCGCGTAAAAGACGGTGTGAGTGTCGTTCCTGCAGGAACCAAACGTATCATGCTGACCGGAACACCACTTGCAATTCCGAACTGGAAGTTACATAATATAGTAGAGACGAGCGGCGGCGCGGTTGTCTGTGAAGAAATGTGTACCGGAACCAGATACTTCGAGAATCTGGTGGATGAGACGAAGACAACACTTCCGGAGCAGTACATGGCACTCGCAGAGAGATACATGAACATCAACTGTGCATGCTTCACACCAAACAGCGGCCGTATCGATGATATCTTACGTCTCGCAAAAGAATATAAGGTGGACGGTATCATTGATGTGAACCTGAAGTTCTGTAATCTGTACGACACAGAAGGATACTTCGTAGAACGCGCAATGAAAGAAGCCGGAATCCCTGTACTTGGCATCGAGACAGATTATACAGACAGTGATGCACAGCAGCTTCGTACCAGAGTCAGTGCATTCATAGAGATGCTGAACAACTAGGATAGAGATACTGAGCAACCAGGCTCGGATGTGAGCTGTAACAGATTCATATTCAAAAGAGGTGTTCTTATGCCACAGATCCAGCATTATGTGCTATTTCCCAATCATGACAACGGGATGCGCCTGTATCATGAATTAAAAGCTCTGGGAATCCGGGCGACCATCGCTCCGACACCCAGATCTGCCAGCAAGTGCTGCGGAATCTCCTTACTGGTGCAGGAACAGGATATCGATGCGATCAAGTCCTGTATCGAGGAACATCAGATCGAGATTCTGAAATTCGCTGCCATCGAGCGGGATGTGAACTCCCGGCGGGATAAGTATTGCTAAAGAGGCAATACAGACAACAAGAAGCAAGTCTTAAAATGAAATGAGGTAAAAAAGATGAACTATATAGGAATTGACATCGGATCCACTGCATCCAAAGTAGTCGTGAAAGGAGATGCAGATATCCAGTTTGTTCTGCCGACGGGATGGAGCAGCAAAGAGACCTGTATGACGATCAAAGAGCGTCTGCTGGAGAGCGGCGTGGACGTTCTGTCCGAGGACTCGAAAGTAGTGGCTACGGGATATGGACGTGTGGCAGTAGATTTTGCAGATCATGTAATCACGGAGATCACATGCCATGCAAGAGGCGGACGTGATATGGCCGGAGATGACTGTGCCATCATAGATGTGGGCGGTCAGGATACCAAGATCATTCTTGTGGGAAACGGCATGGTCCAGGATTTCCAGATGAACGACAAATGCTCCGCAGGAACCGGAAAGTTCCTGGAGATCATGGCAAACCGTCTGGGAGTAACACTTCAGGAACTCTTTGATATGGCGGATGCTGGAAAAGTCCTGCCGATCAGTTCACTGTGTACTGTGTTTGCAGAATCCGAAGTCATCAATTACATCGGAGAGGGGCAGAAAAGAGAAGATATTGCTGCCGGAGTTGTTGATTCCGTGGCGAATAAAGTTGCTCAGCTCGCCCAGAAGAAAAACCTGCCCGATAAGGTGATTCTGACAGGCGGATTAAGCAACAGTACTTACTTTACCAGAATCCTTTCCGAAAAACTGGGACAGACGGTAGAACCGACAGAAAACGGAAGATACGCAGGAGCACTGGGGGCTGCACTGCTGGCAAAAGAGAAAAAGAGATAAAGAGATAAAGAGATAAAGAGATAAAGAGAAAACTGAATCCGTAAGATTCATCCAACTATCACATAAGGAAGAAAAAGACCCGATAAATCGAGAGAAAGATTTGTCGGGTCTTTTGTTGTGGTGCGCTATAGTATCCTTCGACTGCACCATAGTGGATTAGGCAAATAGAAAGAAGAATTACATGGAATCTATCTGCCTGAAACTGAGAAAAGAAGGGGCGTAGGAGCAGGTTTTTCAGATAGAATGAGGGAAAACGAAGATTCTATCTGATATAAAGCAAGATAAAGGTGAAAATTAAGCAGATAGGAAATGGAATTATAAAAGATGATATCTGAACTGAAAGATATATTAAGTCAAGAAAAGTAAAATTCTAATTAGAAGCAAGATTCATTCAAATATCATGTAAAGAAGACAAAAAGATTTGATAAAAATGTGTGGATTTATCAGATCTTTTTTTTTGTCGAAAAAAGTCGATTGAAAATTCTAAATATATATAATTGTAATGTTTAATTATAAGTTAATTTGTGGTAATATAAAGAAAATTGATGATAAAAATGAAATAATGTTTAAAAATGTAGAATGGATAAAGAAAAACTAAAATTTGAAATAGAAAAAAGGAGAGGGAGAAAAGGAGAAAGAAGATTAGAGAAAACTGGAAACGTTATGTCGCAGGTTTGTTGATTCTTGCATTGTTATGCAGCACCAGTCAGTTAGAGATACTGGCAGTGGAAACACAGACGGAGGAACAGACAGAACAACAGATATCGGAAGAAACGTCGGCAGACGATTCGTATCAGATTGACAAAAATGATATTATTGCGTCTGAAACAACGGAAGATTCCACAACATATGATGCGGGCAATGGAGTCCGGGTTACAGAGTATTATGGACAGAAGGTTCGGTTTCGAAATGAGGCTGGAGAACTGGTTGATTATGACGCTTCATTGGTAGAAATTACGAATACAGAAAGCAGTCTGGGAAATGTGCTGGACTCTTATGTATATGAGAATAAGACTGGAGATAAGAAGCAATATTTTCCAGAGGATTTGACTTCAGAGACTCCAATCTTAATGGAATATGGAGAGTACCAAATCTCTGTTGCACCTGTGGAAGCGCAGAATACGATGCAGGTGTTGCAGGAATTGTCTGAAGAGGAAATGGCAGATGAAGAGCTGATGGAACCAGAAGTCAGAGAACCTGCGCAGATCTTGCAGGATAGCGTTGAAAATATTTATGAAGAAGAATTGGTTGTTAGAACGATGCTTTATCCATCTGGGGATGAAGCAATCGATTATCAATATACTTCATTGGAACATGGAGTGATAGAAGATATTGTATTATCAGAAGTGCCGGATAATAACACATTTACGTTTCTGTTGAAGATTCCGGGTCTTTCCATTCGGAAAAACCTGGTTAATGAAGGGCTGACAATTTATGATGAGGACAAAATAATTGCTTCTGTTCAAGCTCCGTATATTGAAGATAAAACGGGGACAGTATATGACGAAGATGTTATATATACTTTGGATACGGTAGATGAAGAAATGGGAGTGTATCAGCTATCACTGACTGCCTCGGAAGAATATCTGGGTAGTGCAGATACGCAGTATCCGCTTACAGTCAGTTCTCCCATTAGTTGGAATGATAATTCCAAGATCAGTGATACGTATGTGTTGAGCAGTATGCCGACTTATAACTACTATGAAGCGGGAACCACTTCTTTTTATGTGGGATATGGAAGTAATGGAACTTCCAGATGTTATATTGCTTTTGCAGATCTTGAACAGATTTCTAAGAAGTATATCAAGAGTGCAAGTCTCACATTAACGGAATGTAGTAATTCTTCTGCAGGAAATAAGATTTATGCATATCGAGTAACCAGTGACTGGGATCAGACAGCAATTACCTGGAATAACCAGCCTGGCTGTGACAGTACAGCGATCGGAAGTCTTACCACACAAGGAGGACTGAAAACAGATTCCATGGGGTTAAGGACTTTGTTTCAAAAATATGCAGATGGTGTATATACAAATTATGGAATTGTGTTAAAGAATCCTTATGAAACCAGCTCTGGACATTTTTCTCAGTTCTTTGGAGTCAGGCATGCTACTACAAGTTATCGACCAAAACTCAGAGTTGAATATTACGACAGACCATCCATTCCTACTTCTGTCACTTTGTCTAAGGATTGTGTCAGACCAGGCGATGAGACCACGATCAAATGGAGTGGAATTACATCCAATGATCTGAGCTATGTCCGGTATCGTGTAGAGGAATATGACGAAAAAGAGAATAAAAGAATTGCTGGTGTTGTAGAATATTCGGGTACAAATACCAGTATCGGAACTTCACACACTGGAGAAGCCAATATCAAAGTGGGAGAATCTGTTGAAGAAGGAGAATATAAGACTTATAAAGTGTACATTCAGGGGGTTAGTACCCGTGGTGCAGAAGGAGAAGAAAAAGGTGTTATCCTTCGGGCGGACCATGCACCACCTACCGGAATCATTCGTGTGATTGCAAGTGGAACAGGAGAAGAAGTAGAGGTATTAAAAGATACAGTTACTATTGTTGGTGAAGTGGATGGAACCGGCTCTCCGATTACGAAGAATTATATGGAACTTTACGACAGTGAGGGGAATTTTGTCCGGAATATCTATACGAATCAGACGATGTCAAAAGGACGAACAGTCTATACTCCGGATCTGGAGAATGGAACCTATACTTTGAAGCTTCATGTAGAAGATTCGGTAGGATATACAGCTACAATAGAAAAACAGGTTGAAGTAGTGAATACGCTGGCTGCACCGGTGGTAAAGACTGCATATACCAATTGCGGAACAGCAGAATTCCACTGGGATTTTCCTTATGCGGCAACGGATGTATGCGGGATAGCTTATCGATTTTCTGAAGAGGATACATGGACAACCGTTGAAAATGCTTCTGGGGTCAGCGGCAGTTTCACAATCGCTCTTCCGGATGAGGAGGGAGAACAGGAAATTCGGGTGTGTGGGATTGATGAGACTGGGGCATACGGAGCGGAGACAAGGAGCAGATGTATTATGGATCATACACTCCCGGTTGCAGAGCTTACGAGCGTAGAGCGGGGGCTGGTATATGGAACCATTACGGATGCGAATCTGTCCAATTGGGAAGTGATTCTTAAGCAGACAGGAAGTGACACAGAGGAAATTATATTAGACGGACGAAGAACGGTTGAAAATGCTTTTATTGGTTTATATGATATGAATTCATTGATATCAGGAGTCACTTATGAATTAATACTGAAGGTATATGACAAAGCGGGTAATGTGCAAAGTACCAGTCAGACAATTCTGCGAAACGAAACAGATGTACCGGCGGAGAATCAACCGGCTGTATTTGGTATTCATCGTCCAAACTATACAGCACATAGTTCCAGTCATATTGTGTTTCCGGCAAATACTACCAGCATAGGGTTGAAAGCATGGCCTCTTTATGGAAATCTTCCAGAAGGCAATACCTATTGGTTTTGCAATGGAAAAAAGGTAAGTACGGAAAAAACATGGACGGAGAACTATCCGACGATGACGGAACAGTCATATTCGATACTGGCAGTCATTGAAAAGGATGGAGAAGTCTATTACAGTGACAACCGCATTATCAATAAAGAAATTTTACAGATGGATAAGAAACGTCCTGTAACATTACCGGAAAATTGTGTTTCTTTCCGAGTAAATACAGGAAATATTTCCTGTAGTGTACAGCTTTCCATAGATGGAAAAACGGTGACAGTATCATCAGGTGAAACAATCCATGTCGTAAAGGCGACAAATGGACAACAGGCAACTGCCACCAGTATTAAACTTCTGTCAATCGAGAGTGGGACAGTTGGGGGAATATGGACAGTTGAGGCTGATACGGTGGAAGAAGAGACTTTTGAATTCTCGGAAATGGAAAATTACCATCCAAATGAAGCCGGAGTGAAAGACAAATTGAATTATAAAACATATCTTCGATGGGAAGGATTGAGTGGGGAATGTCCGGAAGATATATCCTATGAAATCTATCGCGGAGATGAACCCGACTTTGCAACGGATGAATATCATCTGACTGCATCCAATGTAAAGGCGAATTACTGGGCGGAGATGAATGTGAATTATTCCCGAACTTTTTATTATAAGATCCGTGCAGTGAAAAAGGATAAGCAGGGAAGAACTATAGATGCCAGTAGTTTTTCTACAGAGATTTCCAGTACAGTAGTGGATGCGGATGAATATGTGAAGCGGATGGGAATCAAGGAGTATTGGGAGTATGCAGAATTCGATACTCCATCCGGAAATGGATATATTGAAAAAAGCAGGGGCAACCTTGTATATTCTCAAGTGGATGCACAGATCCAGAATGAAAAGATCCCGCTCAGTCTGGAAAGGACATATAATAGTCAGTCCACTGCCAAGACCGCTTTTGGAGTAGGCTGGACACATAATTATGATATTGAAATTCTGAATATCTGTGTGAGAGATTCAACAGATTATAAGAATATCGTACTAAAAGATGGAAATGGAACGCTTTTCTTTTTTAATCGGAATACAGACGGAACTTATACTTCTTCTATGGGAAAATATCTGACGTTAAAAAAAGAGGAAAAGACAGAAGAAGTAGAACTTCCGGATCCTTCTGATTCCAGTCAGACATCAGGTAATCAAGAGAATACAACAGATGATGAGGGCAATAAAACGATTAAAGTAAAGGTAATCAGCTCCTTTACAATGAAAACTAAGGATAATGTGGAATATCGATTTAATTCCAGTGGTCAATTGATCTATATGGCAGAGTCGAACGGCAACTTCTTACTTTTTGATCACGATCAGAACAAAGGCTTATTGTCCAAGATTACGACGAACCAGAATCTTACCATGGAGTTTGTATATTATACAGAAGAGGATTATGTAGCAGAAGAAGTGGTTCCTGATGTGTTGACGGTAAAGGAAATCCTGCTTCCGGATGGAAGTAAAGTATCTTATGAATATCTATGCCAGAGCGAGGAAGAAATGATCACTGACCGGTTGACGAAAGTGATACGGACTGGAACAGACAAGACATCAAAACTAAGCTGGACACTGGGATATAACGATGCCAGACAGCTTACTGAGATCTCAGATGCCTGTGGAAATATATACCAGATTGGTTATCAGGGGCAAAAGGCACAACGAGTGACATATCCGAATGGAGAGGCTATCTTTCTGGAGTATGATGAGGAAAAGAACGAGACAATTACTTACAAAGAAGTTAAGGAAAACTCAAATACAGTTCAGATACCTTTGGAAAAAAATATTTTTGAATCATCTTCGGGAAACAGTATAAAGATGGTAACTTATGAAGCAGCTCCGGATCATCATCCTGTAACAGAAGAGAATGATACATATTACCCTTCTGTGACGTATGAATATTCGGATGATATGCGCTCAAAAGAAATCTATCAGAGTGTGTATCAAGTGGTTGAAAATGGAAGAGTTGTGGAAAAAACTATCATGAAAGAAGATACAACGAAATATTCTGAAGAAAAGAATGTGACAGAAGAAGTTGATGAAGATGGAGTGAAGACCACTTACGAGTATGGTAATACGGCAGAGAAGTTGAAGCATCTTCCGACAAAGCGTGTAGAAATGAATAAGGAAGGTCAACAGATCACGGAGGAAACGTATACCTATGATTCTGATGGTAATGTGATTAAAACGGTTGATAAAGTAAGCGGCAGGATTGTTGAGACATCATATTATAAGGAAGATGATATTGATGGCAAATATTCGAAAGGAGACATTCAGAGCGAGACAGAATATTACAACAACGATGATTCCCATAAGTCCTCAACAGAATATCAGTATTCTTATGATAAAGGCGAGAAAAAGGAAGTGATGAAAGAAACTTCTGGTCAGTATAGTGTAACAACTACGACTATATATGATGTAATGGGAAGAGAAAAAAGATCTACAGATACTATTGGAACCACTACTGTTACAGAGTATGATCCGTTTGGGCGCCTCAGCAAAGTGACTGCTACGCAGGGCGATATTACCGATGTAGTGACGCGTGAATATAATGATAATGGATCATTGATTAAAGAAGTGAAGGAAGACGGTACAATCTACAGTTATTCATACGATAATATGAATCGTCTTGTATCGGAAACAATCCAGAAAGATGAATTAAATAAAAGCTGGACAACGGAATATACATATGGAAGTGTAAATCTGCATACCGGAAAAGGCAGGCAACAGGTAGATCATGTTCTGATTACGACGGAGAAGAATCCAGATGGAGATATATTGGAAGTGACCTATACAGATACGTTGGGAAGAATTATTCGCCAGAAACAGAAAGGATTGTATGTAGATTATGTCTACAACAGAGAAGGAAAAGTAGTTACCAGCTGTCAGCTTGGCACCAATCCTGAAAATGAGAATCCGGTTATTACACTATATCTATATGATGAGGGAGGTAACATGTCCGGGCAGATCTTGAATCCGGGCTATGATTCTCAGACAAAGACATATACGGTGAGTGGAGCATCTCTGACTCAGTATATGACATACGATAGTGTGGGTAATATGACTTCGGCAACGGATGGTATGGGTGTTCAGACGTTATATACCTATGATGCTTTTGGAAGAATCACATCTGTGACATTGCCGGGAAGTAGTGAAGGTACAGATAATACTACCAGATATGCGTACGATCAATTTGAACTGAAGACGGATGGAACTTCTGCAAAAACTGGAAATACACAGACCATAACCACGGATGCTATGGGAAGAACTTCGGTAATCACTTATAATACAGAGCAACAAGTGATTCGTATCTCTGATTGTGGAGATGGCGCAGAGGGAACAAATGCAGTCGAACAGATCTATACTTATGACAGCAAAGGCCGTACAGCTTCAGTGGCGGACAGAGGTGGAAATAAGATTACCTATGATTATGATGGAAAAGATCGTATTACGGCGATACACTATTGGAAGAAATCTGAAAATGGATCGGCAGATATCGAAGAGAGCAGAACTTGTTACACGTATGATAAGTCGGATAATATAACGAAGATGGTTGACTATACAGTTACCGGAGGAACAGCTGTGGCATATCGTTATACAGGGTTTTCATACGATCGATTAAAGCGTCTGACGAAATTACTGGAATTAAATACGGATAAGGATAAAGAATCTGATTTGACCGATGCGGAGAAGGCACAGAATGCAACGCATTACCGTTATGATATTGATGGAAATCTACTGTCTGTTACCTACCCGGAATCTGACTGGAATGTGGGGGCATTGGAGTATACGTATGATCAGAACCAGTGGCTGACAACGATTACAGCAGTCATTCGGGATGAGAACGGGAATGTGAACGAGGATTCTGATAGAGCAATCCTTCGTACATATGAATACGATATGTATGGAAATGTATCAAAAATTACAGACTATCGTTCAATGTCCGATGCCGGAGAGAAAGTAGAAAACCCAGAATATACGGTGTGTAGTTATTCGTATGATGCATATTTGCGACCTGCAACTATGACGTACTCAGAAGGAAATAATCCGGGGATTGCGAAAGAAGCGTACACATATACTTACGATAAGAATAGTCGATTAACGCAGGAAACCATTCTGAATCTATATCCATCAGAAGTATCAGATCAGCAGAATGAGCGTAGAAGTTACGTTTATGATGCTAATGGACGTCTGACAGAGACAAGGGTAGATAATCAGATAGATGCATCGAAGAGTTCGATAACATCTTATACCTATGATGCTGTCGGAAATAGAACAGGCCAGACACAGATTGTGGGAGGACAACAGGAAACAACAAGTTATTCCTATAATAGCCTGAACCAGTTAGTGAACAGTATTACAACGAAGGCAGACGGAACACAGACGGAACAGAAAGAATATCAGTATGATGCAGCGGGAAATCAGATCAGGGAGACGGACAGCGTAAGTGGAACAGAGATTATCAATACTTATAATGCAGCGGGACGTCTTGCAAATTGTATAAAAAAAGAAAATGGATCAGTGGTGCTGAATCAGACTAACTTATATAATGGATCTGGTGCGCGAATTCGTAAGACGGAAAATGGAACTGCAACGAACTACTTTTATAGTCAGGGTGGAGTTCTATATACAGAAGATGGAAGCGGAAATGGAACCAGCCTGAACTTACAGGGAATTACAGGTAATATTATAGCAACTGCAAGACAGGAAGACGGAGCAGAAGGATATTATTATTACCATAAGGATCCGGCAGGAAGTATAACAAATCTACGGGATGCGTCTGGAGAAAGTATAGTATCTTATCAGTATTCCGATTTTGGTGAAACTGCAATATACGGGGATACTGACTTCTATAATGAAATATGTTATAATGAAGCTGTCTATGATAAGAGCACTGGGTTATATTATCTGGGGGCAAGATATTATGATCCGGAAAACGGAAGATTTTTAACCAGAGACAGCTATCGGGGGGATAATAAGAATCCGGCCACCCTACATCTGTATATATATTGTGCGAATAACCCGATTAATTACGAAGATCCAGACGGACATATTGCTGTTTCGAGAATTATTGGTGGTATCGTAGGCGGTGTGGCAGGTGCCTGGATTGGGAAAAAGATCGCAAAAAAAACCAAGGCCAAAGGATGGAAGAAGGTTGCGATTATAGCAGGGTGTACAGTAGCAGGGGCTGCTGTTGGAGCACTGGCGGGACCGAGAGTGGCCAAGCTTGCGAAAAAAGTAGCAAGTTATGCGAAAAAAAGATTGCCAAGTAGAACGCAGATGAAAAATATGGCCAGAAGCACCATGAATAAGATCAAGTCAGGTGCGAAGAAAACTGTCTCGAAAACAAAACAAGCCATATCAAAGTCCAAGTCTGAAAAAAGATTGGTAAAGTCTGGAAAAAACACACTGAAAAATGCCATCGTTGAGGGTACAATGGATGGAAGTTTAGAAGCCCTTTCTGGTGGAGATTTTAAAAGAGGATTTGAAAATGGAGTGATAGGAAGTGTAATCCCTGGAAAAAGTGCGATGGTAACGGGACTAACGGGAGCGGCATTAAGTGTAAAAGATTCCATATTGGCAAGTCGAAAAGGAATGAAAAACATAAAGTGTCAGACTGTTATAATGAATGCAGTAGGAAGTGGATTTATGCAAGGAACATTTGCACTGATGGGAAATGCAACAGGGATTTCAGGAGAGATGGACAATTTTATTAATTCATCATCTTTGGCAGATAGAGTAGGAGGGCGTGTGATGCAGTGGATGGGAAAGGTAAACCAAAAGGGAGTTGAGATATCTGTACAGATATTTAGTAGATATGGTTAGTTGCTATGTGAATTAATAAACAAGGAAGGGTAAGTTTATGTATCTTCTGGAATATGTAGAGTTGTTTAGAAATTTTATTGTGAGATGTTTTGCGATATATTATATACCATATGAAATCTTTCGAACAAATAGGAACAGGTTTAAAAAAGGAAAGTCTTATAATTTGTTATCTTTTATTAAATATATAACGCTTTTTTTGACTGTAGGGGTAACGGTATTTATGAATTTATGTGCATGGGAAATACCTATGTTGGTGAACTTTGATTATGAGATTGTTTCAGGGAAAGTAACGCACTATGGACACGAAGGGGGAGGAATAGGAAAGGGAATTAATGCGTTATATCAATATACAGATTTGACTCTCGAATTAAAAGATGGAAAAGAAAAAGTGAAGTGGATATATTCACCAGTGCCGGTTAAAATAGGTGATGTGGTGGAATGTTATAAGAAATCTGTATATTCTGATGAGATGAATGTTTCACAAGTGAATGGGAAAGATGTTTCTGCTGGCTATGGCAAAGGGTGGAGTTATCCGGGAATGTCAACATCCGTACCGAAAATTGCATTATCAATATATCTGGTGGGAGGGAGTATTTTTCATCTCATTATGATTTGTCGAAAAAGAAGAAAATATCGAAGCGGTCGGGTGCGAACTCAATTTATATATGGACGAGATATTGAAAAAGCAGGGTATTTATTTTGGATAGCAGGTATTATTGTGTTTGAAGTAACAGCAATTATTGCAATTATTGGAGTGGGAGAAAACTACATTTTGGGAGTGTGCATGGCAATATCTTCAGATATTTATGCACTTGGGTACCTGATGGTATTTTATGGAAGCTGCCGGGGTGTTGCCTATGAGGACGGAGTATTTCATGTAAATTACAGTAATGGCTGGGAAAGACGTTTTTCGCGAGAAGAGGTTACGGGGATTCAGAATATAAAAGGGGAGAAGTATAGAATCTGTTTTCGGGATGAGCAAGGAAAGGACAATGAAGTACGTGTGACTTTACACCACAAAGAGCAGGAATTGATTTTATTTCCGGAAAAAATGAGTTCCGGTTATTATTAAACATGAGAAGGAGAAAGAGTTATGTATGAATTAATGAGGTTGCCTATGGCACAGGCAGAGAAAATTGTACAGGAACAGCAAAATCAAACTAAGAAAATGGAACGGATTACAATTCCCGGAAATGTCGTTACAAGTGTTTTTTTAATAGCTGCTATGAGTTTCAGAAATCCAAAGAATACATGGATATTTATATTGATATTTGGCATTGGAACAGGATTGATCGGAACTGTATTACTGTTGAGAATGTGTAGTAAAACGAAAAAGAATCTGAGTTTGGTAGAAGCGGGACAAGCGCAATATACGGTGTTGAAGGAGTTGCCCTTGGATGAACCTGTAGAATTTAAAACTGTTGATGGAGGAAAAGTGGAAAAGACTTTTGCGAAAGATACATACTCAAAGTATCAAGGAGAAGTGATATTTGTATGTATACCGGAAACGGGATGGTGTCATTTGTATGAATCAAATGTAATAGTAAAATAGTGTCAGGGAAAACGCTGAAAATAGCAGGGAGGAGGGATAGATATGAAGAAGAAGTATACCCCATATGTGATGGCTGTCTTTCTTGTGATATGTATGTTTGCTGTTTTCCGTATGGATACCTGTGCCAGCAATGGGTGGTTTCAGGAAGAGGGTGTCTGGTTTTATCGTGATTCAAATGGAAATCTTTGCCATGGGTGGCAGACAATTAACGGTAAACAATATTATTTTGATCCGGCGGATGCACATATGTATAGTAGTGGCTGGCAATTTATTGCGGAGGAAAATAAGTCCTATTGTTTTACGGGAAACGGTGATCTATATACTGGATGGAAAAAAGAGGATATTTTTGGCTGGTATTATATTGAAAATGGATTATACTTTGATGGATGGAAGAAAGATGGGACAAAATGGTATTACGTCAAAGATGGACGTATGATATACAATCGGCATACGTATCTGATTGATGGAAAATATTATGGGTTTGGCTCTGGAGGTGCGATGCTGACTGGGTGGAACAAGGTTGTTCGAACATTGTCTGATGGAACAACGGATACAGATTGGTATTATTATAACACCAATGGTTCTGCACCAAATGGGTGGCTTCAGATTAACAATGTCTGGTACTATTTTTACAACGGATGGATGGCGGATGATGGTGTCAGGCTGGATGAAACGGCGAATATCAATTATTCTTTTAATGATGACGGTACTATGATGACTAGCAAATGGTATCAGGACTGGTGGTCAGGAGAGTGGTATTATTTTGGATCAAATGGAAAGGGATTGAATGGCTGGATTCAGGGAAAGAACGGTTGGTATTATTGTGTGAATGGCAGGATGCTTTATGACTGTTGGTATCAGACAGGAACGAATGAATACTCACAATTTGATGAAAATGGTGTATGGATTGGAACATCTTCAAGTCCGGGAGAATAGACCTATTTTTAGGAAAGGGAGAAATGGTAGATATGGGAATATTTGATAAACTGAAGAAATCAAAAAAACAGTTAGAGATAACCGGGATGGATGTAATCGACAAAAGTGACTGGTTAAAAGTTTTTTCTTCTTGTCTGGGAAAGATGATGGCTATTCAGAATCATGCAGGCAAGTGTATTGTAAAAGGACAGACTTGGAATGTAGATTTTACAACAGGAACGATTGCTTTCGGGGAGGACAGGTTCCCGATACAGCTGATCGGAACTGAGTCGAACACCAGTCATACCTGGATGTGGGGATGGAATAATGTGAATCATCTTCCGGAAGATCTGATTGCTTTGCCAAAGGAGATGCTGAATAAAGGAGAGGAATGGAATCTGGATCCGCTTCGATTATCGAAATTTGAGTTGAACGATATATTTAACGGACATAATATGTCTGTTGCTGCGTGTGGATTAAGTGATCGAAACTATTTTTATTATCGTGCACCTCACAAAGATGGTGCAATCTTCTTAGCGGTAGGCAATGCTCCGGAAGAAGTATTCGCACCGGTGGATATGGATGAGTTCATCAATCTGACGGTAGAATGTGCACAACAATTCCTGCCGCTTCATCATAAGATTTTTGTGGAGAGTTTTTTGAAGTGGAATCAAGTCGATTTTGACTTTGAGAAAGACAGAATCATTGCTCATTTTCAACAGGATTTACATATTATTTTTGAGCAAAGCAGCGGAGAGTATCGCATCGATTCACTCAGTGTGGTGTAAATATCATCTCATTTAGCTATGATAAAGACATGATGAAACGTTAATATTATAACAAGAAGTCGTAAGGAGGAGTCGAGATGGCGAATATATTAATCAGCCCCGGCAAATATGTACAGGGTGCAGGCGAGATGAAAAAGCTTGGAACGTATGCGTCCAAATACGGAAAGAAGGCACTCGTGTTGATTACAGAATCCGGATATAAGCGTATTGGAGAGACTGTATCCGGAAGCTTCGAAGGAACGGATGTGGAAGCAGTATATGAGTATTTCAACAGGGAATGCTGTAAGACTGAAATTCACCGTCTGGTGGAGATTATGAATCAGACGGGCTGCGATATGGTGATTGGTATCGGAGGCGGAAAGATCCTGGATACGGCAAAAGCGGTTGCCTACTATAAAGAAGTTCCCGTTCTGATCTGTCCGACGATCGCATCTACGGATGCGCCGTGCAGTGCGCTGGCTGTGATCTATACAGATGACGGGGTTTTTGAAGAGTACCTGTTCTTCCCGTCTAATCCGAATCTGGTATTGATGGATACCGAGATTATCGCAAAGTCTCCGGTTCGCCTGACGATCTCCGGTATGGGAGACGCGCTGGCAACCTACTTTGAGGCAAGGGCCTGCCAGGCAAGCGGAGCGATCTCCTGTGCGGGAGGACAGACAACCTCTGCAGCAATTGCACTTGCAAAGCTGTGTTTTGACACTCTGATGGAAGAAGGAGTAAAGGCGAAGCTGGCACTGGAAGCCGGGGCATGTACACCGGCAGTGGAAAAGATCATTGAAGCCAATACGCTTCTGAGCGGAATCGGCTTTGAAAGTGCCGGGCTTGCAGGCGCGCATGCGATTCACAATGGACTGACGGTACTGGAAGAATGCCACCACATGTATCACGGCGAAAAAGTTGCGTTTGGAACGATCACGCAGCTGGTACTGGAGAATATATCTGCCGGAGAGTTGGAGGATATTATCGACTGGTGTATCGAACTGGGTCTTCCGGTGACTCTGAAAGAGCTGGGTGTGACAGAGGTGACGGATGAGAAGATTATGGCAGTTGCGACTGCGGCATGTGCAGAAAATGATACCTTGCACAATATGCCGTTTGCGGTGACTCCTGAGACAGTTGCAGCAGCGATTAAGGCAGCAGATGCATATGGAAGATATTTTCTGGGCGAATCATAAGCGAGGATAGGAAGCGGAAAGGGACTGAAGCAAAAGATGGAAAGAACTCGTATGGAGTACATCTATGTTTTGCTACAGTCCCTGTTTTTGTGTCGTGTGTCCAGCGAAGCTGGACCACACTTGCCGGTGTAAGTCCGGTCACGGTAATCGCCAGTGAGCCGTGTAGCTAAACTCAGTGCGTTGTAGTAATACAGGGTGCTAAGCGAGTGGATAAAG
>NZ_JBDOHS010000012.1:0-80946 GCF_039832105.1 Dorea sp. YH-dor226
TACCGCGGCTGCTGGCACGTAGTTAGCCGGGGCTTCTTAGTCAGGTACCGTCATTTTCTTCCCTGCTGATAGAAGTTTACATACCGAAATACTTCATCCTTCACGCGGCGTCGCTGCATCAGGCTTTCGCCCATTGTGCAATATTCCCCACTGCTGCCTCCCGTAGGAGTCTGGGCCGTGTCTCAGTCCCAATGTGGCCGGTCACCCTCTCAGGTCGGCTACTGATCGTCGGCTTGGTGAGCCGTTACCTCACCAACTACCTAATCAGACGCGGGTCCATCTCATACCACCGGAGTTTTTACCACCGTACCATGCGGTACCGTGGTCTTATGCGGTATTAGCAGTCATTTCTAACTGTTATCCCCCTGTATGAGGTAGGTTACCCACGCGTTACTCACCCGTCCGCCGCTCAGTCAAATGAACTTTCATCCGAAGAATCAGGTTCAAGTGCTTCGCTCGACTTGCATGTGTTAAGCACGCCGCCAGCGTTCATCCTGAGCCAGGATCAAACTCTCGTAAAAAAATCTTAAATCCGCTGTTACGCAGATCCAAAATCAAGTTCGTTCCAGTCCAAGAAAACTACTAGCTTTCTTATCCCTTTTACTGTTATTAGGTCGACATTTCCATGTCTTCGTTCTGAATTTTTCTCTTAAAGAAATCTTCAGGGTTGTTGTCTATTATTTAATTATCAAGGTTCTTTGTTGTCATTTGCGACAGCCATATTAGAATACCATACGTTCTGTCGTTTGTCAACAACTTTTTCAAATTATTTTTTGTTGTCTCATCGACAACTATTAAATGATATCATCCAAGTTTCTGATTGTCAACACTTTTCTGATATAATTTTAAGCAATTTATTTTTTCATCCTATAATTGCCGTTTAAAAATCCACCATATAACGTGGTGGATTTTTATCATAGCATTATTCATTTTTTTCGTCAAGCACTTCCTTCATATTTTTTTCTTCTGTTTTCTCTTGTTCTTCCACTTCAAATATTTCCATTGATTCCGCTTCTACTATGGCTTTTTGAAGATTGGAAACATTCTCCAGAATCTGAGAAAATTCTGCTGACAATGTGCGCAGTGAATCCGAATACTGCTGAAGTACATTGGAACAATACTCTTTATATGTTCTGCGCAATGTATCTTTATCATGTTCGAGGCGCTGCTGAATTTCTTTCAATTCTTCGATTGTATCCTTCTGCCTTGCCAGCTCTTCTTCCTGAGCCCCCAGTCTTTCCTGCTGTTCATCGCTTTTCTTTTTCAAAAGCTCTTTTTCAGTTTCATTTTCTTCCAGTGCAGCATCCATTGCTTCTATTGCAGTTGCCTTCTCCGCAAGCGCAGTTTCTTTTTCCTGCAAAACAGACTGTTTTTCACTCAGCAGGACACCTACTCTCTGCTGAAGCTGTGCAATGTTTTTCTCTGAAGCTTTAAGCCTTTGCTCATATTCTTCTTTTTGCTTTTCTTCACTTTTCTGAAACTCTTCTATATATTTCTGAAACATTCCAGTTATCACACCAAGCTTTACATATACATCTTCCCGATCAAAGCCTCCAAAAAAGGACTTTTTTATCTTCATCGTATTAACGTATTCCGTAATTTCCTGCATCTTATCCATTGTCTCTACCTCTTTTCTTCATTCTGATCATTGAAAAAAGTGAAATGTAAATATCACTTTTCCTTTTAACTGTTCCATGGCTACCGCTCCAAACGTTCGGGAATCTATGGAATTCTCCAGATTATCACTCAATAAAAAAACACTTTTTTCATCCAGAGAATAGATTCTCTTAATTACCTGTTGGCGATCAACTTCTGCAATCACGACGTCATTTGCTTTATACGCTTTCTCCAGACGCGAATATACCACCACGCTGTTCTCCGGAATTCCAGGCTCCATTGATGTACCTTTGATAATTGTAATCCCAAACAAAATCTGAAACAACAGATAACAAAGCAGAACTGTCGAAAACGTCAGCCGAAGAATTCCAGCAAGCTGCTTTCTTTTTCTCTCTTTTTTTATCAATCTTTCTATCACATCTGACATTTCTACATATGTTTCTGCCACATTATCCCTCTTTTCACACATACCATCATTATACCAGATTTCTCCCCGTAATCAACTGAAACCCCTGGAAATGAGAACTTTGATGCCTTGTGAATCCTTTTCCGCCATGCTATAATATACTCTATGAATAATCATACCTATTAAGGAGGTTCACATCTTGCGTAATTCCAGATTTCTACATATATTTATTCGTGCTTCCATTGTTGCTTCCATAACAATTGGAATGCTTACAGTCAGCATCAACGAAACATCTGCTTTGAGTGAAGCAAACTCTACTACAGAGAATTCCGGTTCCGTTGCATCCAGTGAGGAAACCGTTGAAGCAGAGACCCCGGAAAATATCCCGGACGCTTCTACAGACATGATCAGTGATACTACCGAGAATCCTGATATCACCTGTAATGAAGAATCCAGTTCTTCCGAACCAGCCGACCCCGTTGATCAGGATACGGAAGTTTCCCAGCCTGCCGATCCATCGGAAGGTACTGACGATTCCTCCGAAGATGCTTCCGAACCCGCAGATTCTTCGGAAGAAACATCCTGGCCAGAAGATAACGATATTTCGGAAACCCCTTCCCTGCCATCGGAATCACCTGAAGAATCACCTGAAGAATCACCCGAAAATCCTTCTGATCAGAATACGAATCCGGTAGTTTCCGGTTCGTCAGACTCTTCTTCTGTTTCCGAAAATATCCGGCCGCAGGAAAATGTTCCATCTTCTTCGGAACGTACGCTTCGTGATGATCAGATGAACACGACCCGAATCGCATCATCCTTTTCTCCTTCACGGCCATTTCCGGATGCCAGCGAAAAGATCAAATACAATGTTTCACTTCCAATTGATAATATACCTGCATTCATTACACAGGAAATGATTGTCGGAGCGTTGAAATGTCAGGACGAAACCGGATTTCCGGCTTCTGTTACCATTGCACAGATCATCCAGGAATCCGGATACGGTTATTACGGGGAAGGCGGGGAAAATGGACAGGGACTGTCCTATCTCGCGTATCAATATTGTAACCTGTTCGGCATCAAAGGAAAAGGACCAGCCGGAACCGTTAACATGCGTACCGGAGAACAAACTGTATTTGGCGAAAATTATACGATTACAGCCGGATTCCGCATTTACAACACCTACACAGAATGTATTGAAGATCGAACAAAACTTTTACAAAACTATTATTCAGACTTGACTGCCGGCGTTACAGACGCCAATACATTTGCCATGAAGATTGCTGGTCGCTGGGCAACCAGCCTGACATACGGGCAGAATCTCATCGCACAGATGAAACATTATGATCTCTACCGACTGGATGAAATGACGCTGAAAGAATTCAGCGATATGATCGGACGTTTCGCCAATCCATGTCCCGGCGCTTATCTGACCAGTGGATTCGGTTATCGCACATTCGACGATTCTTTCCACAAGGGAATTGATCTTGGAACCAACGGCTACAATCTCCCGACTTATGCCGCCGAAGCCGGTACCGTTATCAAAGCCGAATGGGACAACACCGCCGGATACTGGATTGTTATCGATCATGGTAATGGACTGGTTACCAAATATATGCATCACAAAGAAATCTACGTTGAGGAAGGGCAGCATGTAGAGAAGGGGCAACAGATCGGTCTCACCGGAAATACCGGAAACTCTTCGGGTGTTCACCTGCATTTTCAAATCGAGGAAAACGGCTCTGCTGTTGATCCCGTCCCTTACCTTTCTGAATAGCCAAAAAGGACTGTTGATTTCACAACAGTCCTTTTTCATATCTTCTCTTATTTTTTTAACGTTACTGCAAGTTTCAAAACCGGATTATAATCGTAGATCATTTTCAGAATCTGATCCGACTGAATCGTATCATAAAGTTCCCTTCCGATTGCCGTAGTATACAAAAGTGTGATCAGGGCAAAGCATGTCCATACAATGAACAGTGCTCCGATTATCCCGGCCAGACCTCCGGCCAATCGGTTGATCAGGCCAAGTACAGGAAGCTCTGAAACAATATCAAGTGCAAACACAATAGCGCGTACAACAATCGTTACAAGAATAAATGTACACAAAAAAGCCACCATGTTAATAATCATCTTCGAAAGATAATTACCTACGTACTGCGGAAATGTTTCTGCTCCCACTTTGCTGTATGTTTCTTCATTGTTGTTGCTGGCAAGCAGATTTTTGAATATCTGTGGTAGATCCGCACTGTCGATCGCTTTATCCTGAATCTCTTTTGGTATATTGGCATGATCGAGAGCGTCTGCCAGTGATTCGTTCTTCCCCTGATTCAGGCCCGCAAGTATATTACCGGAAATTCCATATTGTGCAAGATCTTCACTGCTTACATTTCCATTCACAATATCTTCCACAGAAATTCCATATTCAGCCAGCTCCTCTTCACTGATACCTGCTGCTTTCAAAACTCTTCTCACACTGTCTGCATTCAGTCCCTGTTCCACCTGTTCACCTGCAGCCTCTGCGAGCTCTGTGGCAGCTGCATTTACCATTGCCGAAGACACCTGACTTCTGATCATATCATCCATCGGTGTATACTTTTCAATCGTATGGGCAACATATGGGGTGACGAAAAACACCAGAACAAGTGTAACTATTGTGGTAAGCAGTGACACTGCGATTCGTATTGCTCCCCTGCAGAATCCTACTATCATACATATCAGAACCACTCCGCCAACAGACATTAACATCCAATTCATACGTTCTCCTTATTTCACAAGCCTGACATTTTCCATGCCGCTTGCGCTCATCACAATGTATTTATTTACGCCTTCAATTGGAAAGATCTCCAGAATATTGTTATCCATCTCCCCATCATATTTTTGTATTCCGCTCCTCAAAAAGATACTGCATTTCTTACCGTCGTACATAATCACCTGATCCCCACAGATTTTCACATTATTGTAATCTCCGGTAAAATCCTTTGACAATGCTACTTTGCCGTTTTTATTATATAACCTGAGTTCGTAACCTTCTTTTCCTTCATTCTTCAGAACCAGGCCAATATATCTTTCATTATGGAAAACACTTTTTATCTCCTTATCCATAGTGATCTCTGTTTTTTCTTCCGGAATATCTGTCCCCTGATAAATGACCATCCGGTTATCCCCGACCGCCACGGATGTAGAAGAATCCATATAAAACCCAGATGCCATAATTGTATCTTCATACTCTTTATACGTCACCTGATGGTCTGTCTTATCCGCTCCGGCCTCGCCAAAATTATAATAGATTACTTTTGAGGTAATCTTTCCCTGCTGCGTACACAGATACAGAACCTGCATCACTTCACCATTTTCTGACATCGAAAGGTCCAGCGGATATCCCGTCCCTGACAAAGATGCTTTGTGTTCTACCAGAACATTTCCGGCTGTATCATAGCACAAAATTTTTGCCGAGGTATCGTCTTTCAGAATCGCTCCGACAATTCCCTGCTCTGATACATGGATCTTTTCAATTGGAAGAGTAGTATGTATCTCACCTTTCAATCCATCTTCGCCAAACACCATGATGTCATTGCCGCCCTTGTCTGCAACTGCCGCCGTTTTTTCTCCGACAACGACAAACGGATTTTTAATCTGATAGGACTGATTCCATTGTTCCTCTCCTTTTTTATTCAGATAGACAATACCATCCCGACTATACTTCAGCACCCCTTTCGCATATTGCACATAGCTGCTGTTTGCGGCCCCTTTAATAGTGTAGGTATCACTTATACGTGCTTCCGTATAAGTCTGCAGATTGATGAATAAAAAGATTGCTATCGCAACTGCTGCCACTGCCAGAATACAGAGCAGTATTTTTCTTCTTGTTTTCTTTTTATGTTGCCTGATCTCTTCCTCCACATCTGTCTGTATGCCATCTTCATTCTTCAGTTCATCCAGAATTTGTTCAACGATCAGATCCGTCGGATCCACCTGTGAATCCACGACATGAAGGTTTTTGTTCTTTCGGTGCATCATGAATTACCCTTTCGCCTTCCCTCTCAGTGCTTTGAGTTATATATATGCACTGTTATTGCTTTGTGCACATTATACCATATTTCTCTCCTAAGGTAGTAATAATTTTTGTCCAATATAGATAAGGTTTCCATCTGACAACCCATTCATTTTGCAAATCGCTTCTACATGCAATGCATTTCCGTATATCTTCTCACTGATACTGTCCAGTGTGTCTCCTTTTTTCACAACATAATAATCTTCTTCACTCAATTGTTCCTGAATCGTCGATGTCTCCGGAACAGTGCCGGATGATGCCGCATCGGTGCTTTGAGATTCCTCTTTATTGTCACTCGTCTGCACGGACTGCTCATTTGCGATCGCTTCTTCCGCCAACTGTTCTTGGTCTGCCTCTCCGACTCCCACTGACTGAGACAATGCCTCCAGAGAAGACTGTACCGCTTCCATTTTATCATAATTATTCATGGTTGAAACACCGATTGCCAATACAACAACCACCAGCAATATACTGGTGACATATGCGAACCTGGAATTCTGCCTTTGCTCCTTATCTTCCAGTTTTTCTCTTACGGCACTACGAAAATCCTTTGCAGCTCGATCCTCAACCATTTCACTGGGTGTAACGCCAATCTTTTTACGCGTACTGATCATGTAGTTCTGCATCGACGGATTTTTTTCATAATAGATATAATGACCGCCAATCTGCATAAGTTCTCCATACTTATATGCATAAAACATCTCTTCTTTTTCTATCACATCCTTCCATACAAAAACCGTATCACTTCTGGAAAAAGTTTTTTCGTGAATATTCCGGATTTCTCTGCTTCTGCTCATAGGCCGCCCTTTTTCAAGCAGACACCATCCCACAATATCATATTCCGGGAAAAACCGCTTTCGCTCTTCATCCGCTTCATTCCACATCTCATCCGTGATCTTCAGTTCTTCGGCATTTACCTCAATATCACTTAATTTAACAGCACCAGAGATATATACAACTCCCTGTCCATCCTGCGTCAGAATCTCGCCCACTAAAGCTATGCCCGCCGGATTATCTGTTACTTTTTCGCACATCTGATTCAGATACGTATCCACATAATCCTCCACATATATCTTAGGTTCATCACTGACATTACCAATCTGCCTTACATTTTTTGGAAACTGTTTTTCCATATATACTCACCTCGTTTTATATATTTTTGCATATGATATCATATGAAGTCCGCATAATTTAGCAATTGATGGGACTTGTCCCGAAAAAATTGCGGGATATTTCGAGACACTTCGACCGGAAGTGTTAATTAGGGACAGGGGATTTTGAATTTGGGACGGAGGATTTTGAAAAATCCTCCGTCCCAAATTCAAAATCCCCTGTCCCTTTTTTACTCATCAAAAAAATTCCAGGATTTCTCCTGGAATTTTTCCTTATCTGCATTTATGATTTTTCTATTTTACAAAGGCTTTTACTTTTTCATAAATACTGTCTGCATCTAATCCGTATTTTTTAATCAGCTGTACTGCCGGTCCGGACTCGCCAAATGTGTCGTTAACACCAATCTTCATTACTTTTGCCGGTGCTTTTTCTGCAACCACATCACATACAGCACTTCCCAAGCCGCCAATTACGGAATGTTCTTCTACCGTTACGATCTTTCCAGTCTTTGCCGCTGCTGCAATCACAGCTTCTTCATCCAATGGTTTAATCGTATGCATATTGATTACTTCTGCACTGATTCCATCTGCTGCCAGCTTTTCTGCTGCAGCCAGGGACTCAGATACCGGAAGTCCGGATGCGATAATTGTTACATCTGTGCCTTCACGCAGTGTGATCGCCTTTCCAAGTTCAAATTTATATTCCGGTGTATCATTGATTACCGGAACTGCCAGTCTTCCGAAACGGAGATATACCGGTCCAACATGTTCATACGCTGCTTTTACTGCTGCCTTCGCTTCCACATCATCGGAAGGATTGATTACCACCATTCCCGGAATCGTTCTCATCAAAGCAATGTCTTCATTACACTGGTGGGTTGCTCCATCTTCTCCTACTGAGATTCCCGCATGTGTTGCCCCGATTTTTACATTTAACTTCGGATATCCGATGGAGTTACGAACCTGCTCGTAAGCACGCCCTGCTGCAAACATTGCGAAGGAACTTGCAAATGGTACTTTTCCGGTTGTTGCAATTCCCGCTGCAACGCCCATCATATTACATTCTGCAATTCCACAGTCAATATGACGTTCCGGAAACGCCTTTTTAAATGTTCCGGTCTTTGTAGCAGCTGCAAGATCGGCATCCAGTACTACAACATCTTCATGTTCTTTTCCAAGTTCAACCAAAGCATTACCGTAGCTTTCTCTTGTTGCGATTTTCTTTACTTCTGACATAATGCTTCACCTACCTTTTCTAAGTCTGCCATAGCGACTGCATACTGCTCGTCATTCGGAGCACTTCCATGCCATGCTACCTGATTTTCCATGAAGGAAACTCCTTTTCCTTTTACAGTCTTCGCGATGATCGCTGTTGGCTGTCCCTTTGTAGCACGTGCTTCTTTAAATGCAGCGTCAATCTCATCAAAATCATTTCCATTGATGTTGATCACATGGAAATTAAATGCCTCAAACTTCTTATCAATCGGATAAGGAGAGTTTACTTCATCAATTGGTCCATCAATCTGGAGATTGTTGTTATCCACGATCACCACCAGATTGTCAAGTTTACGGAATCCTGCCAGCATGGCAGCTTCCCATACCTGACCTTCCTGAATCTCTCCATCTCCAAGCAGAGTATAAACTCTGTAATCGTCTCCTGATAATTTTGCAGAAACAGCCATTCCTACTGCAGCGGAAATTCCCTGTCCCAGAGATCCACTGGACATATCTACTCCCGGAATATGTTTCATATCCGGATGTCCCTGCAGGTAGGATCCCACTTTACGAAGCGTTGTCAGATCTTCTACCGGGAAAAATCCTCTGTTCGCCAGAGCAGAATAGTATCCCGGCGCTGTATGTCCTTTGGAAAGTACAAAACGGTCGCGATCTGCTTTTTTCGGATCCTCTGGATCAATATTCATTTCTTCAAAATAAAGATAAGTGTAAATATCAGCAGCAGACAATGAGCCACCCGGATGTCCGGATTTTGCGCTGTGGACAGCTGCAATGATCCCCTTGCGGACTTCATTTGCCGTCTTCATCAACTCTAATTTGTTCATGTTCATCCTCCTAAAATTCTGTTTTCTGATTCAGATTATTCTCCAAACACTGCTTTATAATCAGCCTGGAATTTTGCAATACCTGCATCTGTCAGAGGATGCTTTGTCATCTGCTCGATTACTTTATATGGAACAGTTGCAATATCAGCTCCTGCAAGTGCACAGTCTGTTACATGCATTGGGTGACGAACACTTGCTGCGATAATCTCTGTTTCGATTCCTGCAATTTCAAAGATCTGGGCGATCTCGGAGATCAGATCTGTTCCTCTTACAGAAATATCATCCAGACGTCCAAGGAACGGAGATACATAAGTTGCACCTGCTCTTGCTGCAAGAAGTGCCTGATTTGCAGTAAAGATCAAAGTAACATTTGTCTTGATGCCTTCAGAAGATAACTGCTTACAAGCCTTTAAACCTTCTACAGTCATTGGGATCTTAACAACCATATTCGGATGGATCTTTGCGATCTCTCTTCCTTCCTTGATCATTCCTTCTGCATCAACTGTTGTTGCCTTTACCTCACCGCTGATTGGTCCGTCTACGATAGAAGCAATCTCTGCAATTACATCTTCGAATACTTTTCCTTCCTTGGCAATCAGAGATGGATTTGTTGTCACTCCGCAGATAACCCCCATATCATTTGCTTTTCTAATGTCTTCCACATTAGCTGTGTCAATGAAAAATTTCATTTTTCTTCCTCCTTTTTTGCTGTTAATATGTTTCACTTACCACTTGTCTGAATTATAACTTATGCTATGAATATTGGTCAATAGCCTCTATTTTTTATTAGTAATTATCTTTATTAATATTATTATATTATTAGTTTGATTTTTGAAAAATCAATCATATTTTTCCGCAAAAAAATTAATTATTCTGCGAAAATGATGTAAAGAAATCTTTCTATTGTCGTCTTTATTAGTAATAATTTCCCCAAAAGAATTAATTTTATTTTCTTCTTTGATTTTTTGCATAGCCCGTTGTCCCTCTGACAATCAATCTTGGCTCATATTCAACATGATAAGTGCTGATCGGAGGCATCTCCGAATACGTTGAATGATGAAGCGCAATCTTTTTCATAATAATATCGCAGGCGTCCCTTCCCTTATATATGACAAAATGTTCTATCGTAGTCAGATCCACATTATGCATTCGGGCAAACAACGTATTATCGCATCCCATAACCGATACTTCTGAAGGCACTTTAATCTTAAATTCATGAAGGGCGTCCATAATTCCGAATGCAATCATATCATTTAGTCCGACAATTGCCGTAACATCCGGATTCTCCATCACCACTTCATGCGTCAGTTCATATCCGATCATATACTCTGAATCAATATGCGCAACATCCAGATCAATTTCTTCCTTTGCAGCCTTGATGATCACCTGATCTTTCAGCCCCATTTTTTCATATTCCTTCAGAAAACCTTCCACACGTTTAGAACGCTGTTTTTGCCTGGCAGTAAGAGGAGGTGCAATATAAGCAACTTTAAAGTGTCCAAGTTCCAGCAAATGCCTGGCCATGACACGTCCCAGTTTCGCATTATCCAGTTCTACCGCATCAACATCCATTTTTTCATTCTGATTATTCACAACCGCTACGGGAATCTGCTGTCCAAGCTCCTCCACCAGATCCATAAAGCAATGACTGGGATTAAACGTATAAATAATGCCCAGCGGACGCATCTGCCACATCATCTTAAGATATCTTTCCTCCATTTTCAGATCACGCTGCGTATTACACACAAACAGTCCAAATCCCTGCTCTTTCGCACGGGACTCTATCCCCTGAAGAAGCATCACATAATAAGGATTGGTGAGATTCGGGCAGAAAACCACCAGCAGCTTCTCCTGGCGCGTTCCCTTTCTTACCTTCCTTTTAGGCGGAAGATATCCCAAATCTTTTGCCGCCTTTTCCACCTTTTCCACAGTTTCCTTTGAAAAAGACATGTTATACTTCTTATTCAATATCATCGATACCGTAGATTGAGATACCCCCGCGGCACGGGCAATATCTACAGATGTTATCTTTTTCTTCATCTTAATACCTCATTAGGGACAGGGGATTTTTAATTTGGGACGGAGGATTTTTAAAAATCCTCCGTCCCAAATTAAAGCTCCGTTCTGCCTTCCAGTGCCCGAAGTAATGTTACTTCGTCAATATATTCAAGATCTCCTCCTACAGGAACGCCGCTTGCAATTCTGCTCACTTTGATTCCTGTCGGTTTTATCAGTTTACTGATATACATAGCCGTCGTTTCACCTTCCAGGCTTGAGTTAGTAGCAATAATCACTTCATCCACATCTCCCTGAAGGCGCGCAATCAACTCTTTTAGTTTGATATCTTCCGGTCCGATCCCCAGCATGGGGGAAATTGCACCGTGCAGCACATGATATACTCCATTATATTTTCCTGTTTTTTCATAGGCCGCCAGGTCTCTTGTGTTTTCTACCACCATAATTGTCTTGTGGTCTCTTCCACTGTTACTGCATATCGGACACAATTCCTGATCGGTAAGAGTACAGCACTCTTTGCAATATTTTATATTTTCTCTCGCTTCCACCATTGTTAAAGCAAGTCTTTTTACATCTTCCAATGGCATATGAATCAAGTGAAAAGCCAGCCTTGACGCTGACTTTGCTCCTATGCCCGGAAGGCATGATAATTCTTCTATCAACCTGCTCATCTGGCTGCTGTAATAATCCATATTATGCAACTCCCTGTTAGAATAATCCCGGCATTCCTCCACCCATGCCACCGGTAAACTTGGACATTGCAGAGGCAGACTCTTCGTCTACTTTATCAAATGCTTCATTAATCGCTGCCACAATAAGATCCTCTAACATCTCAACATCATCCGGATCAACAACTTCTTCATCCAGTTTGATTTTCAGCAATTTCTTTGTTCCGGAAACAGTTGCCTCAACCGCGCCGCCTCCAGCAGTCGCACTGAACTCTTTTGTCTCCATCTCTTTTGCCTGTTCTTCCATCTGACGCTGCATTTTCTGTGCCTGCTTCATCAGATTTGCCATATTTCCCGGCATTCCTCCACCCGGAAATCCTCCTCTTTTTGCCATAATTACAATCCTCCTGTTATTTTATTTATATTATCTAATCTTCTATCGTTATATCCATATGAATCATGCTTTCAAGATCCACAAAACTATCTTCGAATCTCCGTCCCTCTTCAATATGTCGAATTTCTACTTCAATTCGCTTTCCAATCTTTTCTTCTATCAGACCTTCTATCTCTCCCCGATGTTCCGGCGTCGCAACTATCCCTGCACTCATCTCATCCGGTAATACGATCAGCAGACGATTGCCTTCACCCGCACTGAGCCGTGCTTTTTTCAGATAAGTACGAAGCATCGGTGATGCCTGACTGGTAATCATCCGGAAATCTTTGGCAACTGCCTTTACCTCTTCATTCAGGGCCGCCGGAAGTTCTGGCTTTGGCTTCGGCTCTACTTCCTCTGGTGTCCCATTTACATAGATCACTTTCTCTCTGGCGCCGGTCTCAAAATCTCCCTCATCCAGTCTTTTTTCAACTGCACGGATACGATCAAGAAGTGCATCCTGATTCTGATCCATAGCCGGACAACAAAGCTTGATCAAGGTCACCTCCAGAAGCACTCTCTTCTGCGTCGCATATTTTAACTGACCGCTAAGATCTGAAAAAATCCGGATATAACGGATCAATGTATCGTTATCGATCATCTGCGCTTCTTCTTTTAACAGCAACAGATTTTCCGTTGATACATCCAGTACGTCTTCCATATCATCTGAACATTTCACCAGCAGAAGATTACGAAGATACCATGTAAAGTCCGTCGAAAGCTGAGACAGTTCTCTGCCCTGCATCACCAGTTCATCCACGATTTCCATTACTTTATGCACATTCATTGCAAGCAGTTCTCTGAGTAATCTGCTGAACACTTCTGTGTCCACCGCCCCCAGTACTTCCAGCACATGATCATAGGTCAGCCTTTCCCCCATGTAAAATGCTGCACACTGGTCAAGAAGGCTCAAGGAATCCCGCATGGATCCATCTGCTGCTCTTGCAATATAACGCACAGCTTTGTCTTCAACATCCCACTGTTCCTTATCGATCAGCTCTCTCAGTCTGTCGGAAATCGTGTCAATGGAAATGCGTTTAAAATCATAGCGCTGACACCGGCTCAGTATTGTAATCGGAATCTTATGCGCCTCCGTAGTCGCCAGAATAAATATTACGTATTCCGGTGGTTCTTCCAGTGTTTTCAAAAGTGCATTAAACGCACCAATAGACAGCATGTGAACCTCGTCTATAATATATACTTTATATCTTCCCTCTGTCGGCCTGTACGTTACTTCTTCACGGATTTCCCGGATATTATCTACACCATTGTTAGAAGCCGCATCAATCTCGATCACATTCATGGATGTGCCGGCCGCAATCGACCGGCACATTGCACATTCGCCACATGGACTTCCATCAACCGGATGCTCACAGTTCACCGCTTTTGCAAATATTTTCGCCACGGTTGTTTTTCCTGTTCCCCTCGTCCCGCAGAACAGATATGCATGACCGATGCGATCAGATTTTATCTGATTTTTTAACGTTTTTACAATGGCATCCTGCCCTTTTACATCCTCAAATTCACTTGGACGAAACTTTCGGTATAATGCCGTATATGACATTCGTTACACTCCCCGTCTTTCAATTCGCTGTCTTATTCGTCACCAAAACTGATTCCTGTCAGTTTTGCCTCTTTAATGATATCTGCCTTAGGATCCACGTATTTTAACTTTCCTGCTACTTCCTGCAGCGGCACTTTTACAATATCCTGATTCTTGGTTCCAAGCATATAACCATACTCGCCTTTCAGAATTGCTTCTGCCGCAGCCGCTCCAAGTCTTGTTGATAACACTCTGTCATAAGCACATGGAGATCCACCTCTCTGCGTATGTCCCGGTACAGTGATTCTTACTTCTTTGTCTGATTTCTTCTGAATTCTCTCTGCCAGCTCATATGCAACAGATGGATATTTTTTCTTTTCTTTTTTCTCTTTTAATTCCTTTTTGCTAAGCGCTGCATCCCCTTTTGAAATAGCTCCCTCTGCAACTGCAATGATTGTAAATCTCTTGCCTGCTTTATCACGTTTTTCTATTGCATCTACTACGACATTGATATCATATGGAATCTCGGGCAGAAGAATAATGTCCGCTCCACCAGCAATACCTGCATGAAGCGTAACCCACCCCACTTTATGTCCCATTACTTCGATAATAAACACACGACTGTGAGAGGTAGCCGTTGTATGAATCTTGTCAATGGTATCCGTTGCAATGTCAACCGCGCTCTGGAAACCAAATGTCATATCTGTTCCCCACAAGTCATTATCGATCGTCTTCGGAAGTGTAATTACATTCAGTCCCTCTTCTCTCAGCATATTGGCAGTTTTATGCGTACCATTGCCTCCCAGAACCACAAGACAATTCAGATTCAGCTTATGATAAGTATGCTTCATCGCTTCAACTTTATCCAGCCCATTCTCATCCGGAACACGCATTAATTTAAACGGCTGTCTGGATGTCCCCAGAATCGTTCCGCCCTGTGTTAATATTCCGGAAAAATCTCTTGAAGTAAGCATTTTAAAATTTGAATAAATCAGCCCCTTATATCCATCCTGAAATCCATAGATTTCAACATCATCTCTTTTTGAGCAAAGTCCTTTTACTACACCTCGCATAGCGGCATTCAAAGCCTGACAATCTCCGCCGCTTGTTAACATTCCTATTCTTAACATACGCCCACTCCTTTCCTCTTACTTACATATGTCTCACCAAAACCATATTCCACATAAAATTGCCCGGAATACAGTAAAAATTATAACGTATTTTAAAAAAACGCACAATAGGGACGGAGGATTTTTAAAAATCCTCCGTCCCAAATTAAAAATCCCCTGTCCCTTTTTAGTAAACGTGCTATAATAGCATGTGGATAATATTGTGTAGAAAGTAGGTAATCATGTGGATAAGTTGGATATAAAATTATGGACGCTGGAAGCGAAGGGACACATTGTTCCTGACCGCTCTCTGCTAAAAACACCAGAGCAAATTGATGCAATAAAAAAAAGTGCTGATCTAAACACTGCTGTTCTTGATCATGTCGCAGCACATATTCATGCCGGTATGAGTACAGCTGAAATCGATCGGCTTGTATATGATTATACTGTAGAACACGGCGGAATTCCGGCACCTTTACATTATCAGGGTTTCCCGAAAAGTGTCTGCACTTCTATCAATAACGTAATCTGCCATGGCATTCCAGATGAAAACGAGATTCTTGTCGAGGGAGATATTGTTAACGTTGATGTATCTACCATACTGAACGGATATTTTTCTGATGCTTCACGTATGTTTACTATCGGAAACATATCTCCAAAGGCCGAAAAACTCGTACGTGTTACCAGAGAATGCGTTGAACTTGGCTTAAAAGCAGCAAAACCATGGGGACACCTCGGAGATATCGCATATGCAATCAACACACATGCAAGGGCAAATGGATATTCCGTGGTTGAAGAAATTGGCGGCCATGGAATCGGGCTTGCTTTTCACGAAGAACCTTTTGTGAGCTATGTGACTCCGAAAGGCAGTGAAATGGTGCTGGTTCCTGGAATGATATTTACGATAGAACCGATGATCAACGAAGGCGGACCTGATTTTTATATTGATGAAGATAATGGATGGACTGTATATACAGACGATGATGGGCTCTCTGCGCAGGTCGAATATATGGTTCTGATTACAGAAACCGGTGTGGAAGTTTTAACGAAATAAAGAAATAAAAACGTTACTAGGGGACGGGGGATTTTTAAAAATCCCCCGTCCCCTAGTTATCATAGTACATCACTAAAGCGGAATGTGCCCCCATATTTACCACTACTTCACCATCTTCAACCAGATATTCTTCGTAATCTGTTGTATATCCGTCGAGATAAGAATATATCTCTTTTTTCATTCTGCATTTTACAGGAACTTCAGCCTCCCATACCGGAACGGTTATCTGTGTTAGTTCACTGCGATTATTAATGATAACAATTACTTTATCATTCTCCTTAAATCTTCCATAAGCAAGTATATTTTCATCACCCTTGATAATCTTCAGAGAACCGGTTCGAAGTGCCGGATGTTCCTTGTGAATCCGGATCATTTCTCTGTGAAATGCGATCAGTTCTTTATCTTCATGTCCCCACGGATAGGTCCTTCTGTTATCCGGATCCGTGAAACCACAGACGCCGGCCTCATCTCCATAATATACTGTAGGCGCTCCAATCCATGTCATCTGCATGACCACCGCTTCCCGCATGACTCCGAGATTGACATATTCATTTGCCGCCTTCGGTCCGAGATTTTCCACACGTCCTACCATATGATTGGTCCGTGTAAGAAATCTGGAGTGATCATGATTCGAAAGCTCATTCATTGCCACCTGAAGTGAAGGTGTCAGCATATTCGACATATGATGTGAAATAGAGCTGATGAAATTATCTGCATTACCCAGAAGTTCCTCTCTGGCTTCATCACTGTGTTTTTCCATACCGGTCAGAAACCAGGTTACAGGCTCCATAAATGCATCATAATTCATAACCGTATCCCACTCGTCTCCCTGAAGCCAGTCACTTGGATCCCCATAATGTTCGGCAAGAATCAAAGCACCCGGATTTGCATTCTTAACTGCACGTCGGAATTTTTTCCAGAAACGGTGATTATATTCATTGCTGCGGCCAAGATCCGCCGCCACATCAAGGCGCCATCCATCTACGTTATACGGAGGAGACACCCACTTTCTTCCGATATATAATATATAATTTTCAAGCTTTACAGAATCTTCATAATTGAGTTTTGGAAGCGTATCATGTCCCCACCAGCCGTCATAATTATGATTATACGGCCAGTTTTCCGACTCTTCTTTAAAGAAACGGAAGTAACTTTTATAGGGACTGTCCGGAGAAATATATGCTCCGGGAGCGTACCCTTCCTGTTTTTCATATACTCTTTCCCTGTCCATCCATTTATTAAAAGAACCACAATGATTAAATACACCGTCCAGAATGATCTTCATTCCACGCTTATGCAGTTCTTCTACCAGCTGAATAAACAGCTGATTGCTGGCTTCCAGATTTTCCGGGTCTGTCGTTCTTTTCTGATATTTTGTCGCTTTGCTGTTCTCTGTGACTCCCTGTGCCAGTACTTCGCCTCCGTCATTCACAATCCTGCCGTAATGCGGATCAATATAATCATAATCCTGAATATCATACTTATGATTGGAGGGAGATACAAACAATGGATTAAAATACAGCACCTCTACCCCCAGATCCTGCAGATAATCCAGCTTATCGATGACTCCCTGGAGATCGCCGCCGTAGAACTCACGAACCCCCATTGCCGCAGGATATTTATTCCAGTCTGTTACTTTCTGGGAATAATCTCCGATATAATAATACTCATTTGTTTCCACGTCATTCGTTGGATCTCCGTTATAAAAGCGGTCTGTATATATCTGATACATGACCGCCCCCTTCGCCCAGTCCGGCGTCGAGAAACCGGGAACAATCACAAAATTGTAAAATTCCACGATTTCCTTCGATACGCCACACCTGTTATAATAACATTTTTCTTCGTTATTTTGAATTTCAAAACAATACCGGAAGGGATCCTCATTCAGTCTCCAGCTGATCTGATAATAGTCAAATTCACCTTCCGACTTTTCCTTTTCCATATCATAGCCTCCGACTTTCGTCATTAGCCGTACTCTCTTTGCATCATCCTTTGCCGTTCGAAAACGCAGCGTTACCAATTCATTCTCTACCGGCTCAGCCGGATACACATAACTGGCCGTCCCATCACAAAATAAAGCTGCTTCCCTCATGCTGCACCTCACTAATCTATTCTGTTCTTTCACTATGCCTCTGACACTTCTTCGGTAAACAATGCTTCAAATTCGTCTCTGGAGATCTTTTCCTTCTCCAGAAGCAATTCCGCACATGCATGCAGAACATCATTATATTTTCGAATGATATGGCGTGCCCTGTCATAACATTCATCGATAATCCGCTTAACCTCCTGATCAATTACGGTAGCCACGCCCTCTCCATAGCCTCTTGCAGTATGGGCGAGATCCCGTCCGATAAATACTTCATTATTATCATCATCATAATTAATCAGTCCCACCGCCTCAGACATACCAAACTTGGTAACCATAGATTTTGCCAGACTGGTCGCCTGCTTGATATCCTGTGAAGCACCGGTTGTAATATCATCAAACACTTCCTCTTCCGCTACACGTCCGCCAAGTGCAACCGTAATATCCTGAAGCATCTTGCCTTTTGTGTTAAACATCTCATCCTTCTCCGGAAGCGGCATCGTATATCCACCTGCTCCGCCGGTCGGAATGATAGACACACTGTATACCGGCCCGACATCCGGAAGCACATGGAACAGAATCGCATGTCCGGCCTCATGGAATGCTGTGATCCGTTTTTCTTTTTCTGATATTACACGGCTCTTCTTCTCGGCACCGATTCCAACTTTTACAAATGCCTTTTTAATATCATCCTGTTTCAGGAAAACACGATCTTCCTTTGCCGCAAGAATTGCTGCCTCATTCAGAAGATTCTCAAGATCCGCACCCGTAAATCCAGCTGTGGTCTGTGCAATCTGTTTCAGATCGATCTCTTCACTGAGCGGTTTTCCCTTCGCATGCACCTTCAGGATCTCTTCTCTTCCCTGAACATCCGGTCTTCCAACCATAACCTTCCGGTCAAAACGTCCCGGACGCAGGATGGCCGGATCCAGAATATCCACACGGTTGGTAGCAGCCATAACGATGATTCCTTCATTTACACCAAAACCATCCATCTCTACCAGCAGCTGATTCAGTGTCTGCTCTCTCTCATCGTGTCCGCCGCCCATACCGGTACCACGTCTTCTTGCAACTGCGTCAATCTCATCGATAAAGATGATACATGGAGCATTCTTTTTTGCTTCTTCAAACAAATCACGCACACGGGATGCACCCACACCTACGAACATTTCCACAAAATCAGAACCTGAAATCGTAAAGAACGGAACTCCGGCCTCTCCTGCAACTGCCTTCGCAAGAAGCGTCTTACCGGTTCCCGGAGGGCCTACGAGAAGCACTCCCTTTGGAATTCTGGCGCCTACCTGAATATATTTTTTCGGAGACTTCAGAAAGTCTACGATCTCCTCCAGTTCTTCCTTCTCTTCCTGAAGTCCTGCCACCTGGGCAAATGTAACCTTACGATCTCTATCAGTCGTCATTTTCGCACGACTTTTACCGAAATTCATAGCTTTGGCATTTGCGCCGCCTCCCTGGCGGTTCATCAGTGCAAACAGAAGCATCATACCGCCCACAACAAGAAGCATCGGCATCAGTGTTGTTGCAAACCAGCTGTCCTGCGGAACGTCCGGCATACTGTAATCAATTTCATGTTCCTTCAGATAATCCTGAATCTCATTTACATCAGACACATACAGATATTTCACCTGATCTTCTTCATCCGCTCCGCTGATGATCTCGATATCGACCCGTCCGGTCGGAACATTCTTATTCTGATTCACAACCACAGTCTTAACATTATCTTCCTGAATGATCTGTTCAAATTCTTTCCAGGAAATCTCTTTTTCTCTCTGGTCAAACTGATTCGTAAACCACAACGCAGCAAATAAAAATATGACAAATATCAGCAGCGCGGCACTGTTCAGTCCTCTTGCTCTCTTCGTATTCAATCTAAAAGCCCCTTTCTACTCCACGCCTTCTACAACTCCGATAAATGGCAGATTTCTGTATTTCTGTGCATAGTCCAGTCCATATCCCACAACAAATTCATCCGGAATATTAAATCCCACATAATCAACCTTCACATCTTTCACTCTTCTTTCCGGCTTGTCAAGAAGCGTACACAGACGCATACTCTTCGGATTTCTCTTGGAAAGGATCTCCATCAGATAATACAGGGTTCTTCCGGAATCGATAATATCTTCTACGATCAGGACATCTTTTCCTTCCAGCGATTCATCCAGATCTTTTGCAATCTTGACAACTCCGCTTGAAGACGTCCCGTCTCCATAACTGCTGACGCTCATGAAATCCATGGAAACCGGCACACTGATTCGCTTAGCCAGTTCACACATGAAGAAAACGCCTCCCTTCAGCACACAGATCAGGTGTACCTGCTTTCCGGCATAATCTTCACTGATCTTTCTGCCAAGCTCTTCAATTCTTGCTGCAACCTCTTTTTCAGGAACTAACACTCTAACATTCTCTGCCATCTTTTTTTCCTCCGCATATTTCTATTTCCAGAATCCTACTGGTCTTTTCTGTAACCTGATATTTCTGACTCTGTCTGTACCCCACGATCCACAGGATCTCCTGTCCGTCTGCCACAAGCCAGATCTTTTCTCTGTCCTCACGGGGTATCTTCTCATTTATAAAATACTGTTTCAACTTCTGCTTTCTCCCGGAACGGTCAATCACAATCCAGTCTCCAGGCTCTTTATGCCTCAATTTTACAGTATTTTTTATTATATCATAATCAAACCATTTCGTGTAGGTTTTTTTCGGAAATGCCTGCATATCTGACGTTTTTTCGAACACCCGCACTGACATACCGACCGGTTCCTCCTCTGACCCCGTCTCCTTTCGATACAGCTCAATCCCTTCATAACATCGTCCCGCAGTTATACTATAAGGAAGCGAAATTTCTCTTCCTACCTGATGATCAAACAATTCTCCCAGCGTTTTCACATGAATCTGTTCAATATCCTTACGTCTCCCTGCAATCCTGCATAAAAGCTCATGGAGCATATAAGACCTCATCACTTCCGGTGTTTTCATGAACTCTTCCTTTTTTACCAGCACCCTTTTTCCTGATTTTCGCTCATAATCTATGCATTTTCTTGCATAGACTGACACTTCATGCTCTACATACTCTCCCAGAAGCCGCAGCTGTTCCATGGTATCTGACATGTGCTGCACTGCCCGGGGATTAATCTCCGCTTCCAGATACGGGATTACCTGACTTCGGATCCGGTTCCTCGTATAAGTATCTTCCAGATTCGTCTCATCTATACAATAAGATATTCCCCGGTCTGCAAGATAGACCTCAATCTCTCTTCGTTCCAGACACAGAAGCGGACGGATATAATCTCCCTCCGCCGGCGCAATTCCCCCTGCGCCCCGAAGGCCGCATCCCCTGCACAGGTTCCACAAAAGGGTCTCCGCATTATCATTCTGATGGTGCGCCAGCGCAATTTTATTGCCGCCACACGCCCGAAGCGTCTCTTCAAACCGGATTCTTCTGATATTTCTTCCAGCTTCTTCCACTGTAAGCTTCTGTTGTTGTGCATACGCCTTCACATCTTCATGACAGACGATGAGCCTGATCTGCTGTCTCTCGCAAAGCTCCCTGACATAGGCTTCATCCGCGTCTGCGGATCCTTCTCTCAGCCCGTGATGTACATGAACTGCCACAATTGATATATCCATCTCTTTTTTTAATTCCAGAAGCATGAAAAGAAGGCATACGGAGTCTGCACCTCCCGATATACCCACGATCACCTTATCACCATTTTGCAGCATATGGTACTTTTCAATATATGCTTTTACCCGCTGATACATATTCTATCCCTCTTCTGTGAACACACTGTCGCATTCCCGTCGAAACTCCATGATTTCGAATAAGTGAACACTAATTGTACTATATATAATTTCTGTCCGAAAGTCAACAAACCACGCCTCCGGACTTTTATCGCACCAGTACATGGTTCATACGGCTTATGGAAGCTTCCAGATCCCTACGACAAGAACCGTCATATCATCCACCGGCACTTCTCCTGACCATTCCAGTACTCTCCCGAGAATATGATGTGCCAGTTCCTTCGGATTCACAATATGTGAATCCCGTATAAATGTTTCCAGAAGCATATCCTGTTCTCCTGCCGGCAATGCATCCATTACGCCATCTGTAAGCATGATCACAAAATCTCCCGACTGAAGTTTTCGCTCCTGCGTATCAATCTCCATCTCCCGCACAACTCCAATCGGAAGAGTCTCTGAACAGATCTTTTCAATCTCATCCGCCCTCTTGATAAAGGTCGCCGCCGCACCGGCTTTCACAAATTCACAGGTCCCGCTGTACAGATCAAACATACTGACATCGATTGTAGAAAAACGGACTTCTTCTCTTCCGATCACCAGCGCCGTATTCATCATCTGAACAGCCGTTTTCACCGGGAATCCGGCCTCCAGTAATTCCTCAAGCATCTCCACGACCATCGTGCTTTCCCGAAAGGCCGCCTCTCCGGATCCCATTCCATCTGACAGCGCGATCCCTTTTTTGCCACCCGGAAGATCCGTCATCAGGAAGGTATCACCTGATATCTTCTCGCATCCTTTCCCGATCCTTGCAATTCCCTGAATTGTATGATATCCTGCATTTTCCACACATGCGATCGTGCAGTAATCACTTCCTACCATTGACCGTTCCCCCTGACGGGGAACCAGAGTCCGTCCCATACATTTTCCTGCAAGGGTTGCGATCTCTTTTGTTGATACAAGACTGCCTTTTCCGGTTTTTACCGTAAGATGGATCTCATACTTTCCATGCGGAGTCATATAAAACACAGATGACAGCATACGTATCCCGGCTTTTTTCAACTGAACCTTCAATCTCTTTTCCATATGGTCATCACGAAAAATACCGGCATCCAATTCCCTTGTTGCGCTTTGTATCATCTTTGCAAAACAGTCAAGTTGACCGGCATATCCTTCCCGATTCAGCACCATACGATTGTTCCACATCAGAATCTGCTTTGCATTCTCAAAAGTTTCGAGCGATTCCCTGAAGAAACGGGGCGCCAGAAGACACTTTTTCTGAAGCTTTCGCTTCAGTTCCACATTCAGCTCTGCCCCGTATTCTTCCGCCGCACACATGATTTCATACATCATCTGATACGTATGGGCCCGATTCTCTCCCAGGCACTTTTCTTTCCGTTCACAATTCTCGCAAACCTTTCCGGTTACCTTTAAAAACATCTCATCTGTCTCTTCTTTTGAAAACGTCCCCTTATATTTTTCAAGTGTTAAAAAGGTATGAGATAGATGTACCAGCGAATCTGCAAACTTGTCCATCTGTATCACATAAGGATTTACGAACCTCTCCTTTTCTTTTACTTCTGACAATCCAAAGCTCCCCTTTCGAAAAATAGTATGAAAAAAGCTTTAGGAATTCTCCTAAAGCTTTTCTGCATGTTCGTTATTTTGCCTTGAATACAATCTCATTTTCATATACCAGGCCAAGTTTATCCTTCGCGACTTTTTCGATATATTCATCTGTTCCGACATATTCATCAAGATTTTTAATCTCTTCCGCCCGTGCCTTTTCTTCTTCGATCTTCTCTTCAAGCTCTGCTTCCTGTGCACGATATGCCTGATCCTTTGCTTTTAAAGTCATACTGTCTACGGATACAATTACAGTAAGAAGAAGTACTACTGCACTGATTGCGAATACACTCCTCCTGTGCTTCTGCGCTCTCCTGCGCTGCCGCTTTCTGCGGTTTTTCTGTTTTACATCATTTGTCATTATACTCACCCTTACGTCGGCACCCCTGCCGACATTACTCACCTTATTAATAATAATATCTTAACTTTTTTCGTTTTTTTTATCAAGTCTTTTACGAAAAATCCTTTCTGCGCCAAATGTAGATTTTTTTGTGCAGTTTTTCTGCCTTCATAATCATAATTGATGTCAAAATCGTCCCGAGCACAACACCTAGTACAAAATTCCACCGAATACTACCATCACTTGTATGGTAAATCTGCACAAACAGATACACCGCAACTCCAAGCCAATACACCAGATCCTCTATCTCGACCGCCAGCCTTGTATGTCTGATCATCCGTCGCACACACACGATTACCCGATAGACCAGGCGTACGATTCCCCCTGCCAGCAGTGCCAGTATAAATACCATTACTTCCTGTCTGATTTCATACATCAGCGTCACCTGAACAATCTGGAAAAGAGATTATCTCCTTGTTTTCCATGTGCCTGAATATCAGAATAAGCGATGCTGTCAATATTTCCGGACAGATCCACCTCTCCTTTTTCCAGTGTTATCCTGTTCACATGCAGATCGGTTCCTTTTACCATCAGCATTCCCTGCTCTGTTTCCAGCAGAATCTCATTCAGATTAAATGACAACACATCCAGGACCCCCGTTACAAGCCCCGTTTTCCGGTTATTGATTACCAGTTTATGGCTTTTCTGTATGGTTCTCTCTTCCATATACTTCACAACCTTTCTTAATCATTCTATGAAAGGCCGTCTCATATTATTACAAATATCTGAAAAGCTCTCCTGCTTCTTCTTTTTTCGTAGTCTCCCTGATATCCAGAACTTCTGCCTTTACCGTCTTTGTCCCGAACTGAATTTCTATTATGTCACCCTGTTTTACCTTTACAGATGCTTTCGCTACATTTCCGTTTACCAGAACACGTCCCGCATCACAGGCCTCATTTGCAACCGTTCTCCGTTTGATTAATCTGGACACCTTTAAAAACTTGTCTAATCTCATACCTTCTCCTGTTCAAAATCTTATATGAAAATAGAGAGCGCAGCAACGCTCTCTATCTTTATCGTTTATAGTCTTATCCCTGTATCGAATTATTCGTTTACAGCATCCTTCAATGCTTTACCAGCTTTGAATTTTGGTGCCTTACAAGCAGCAATTTCCATTGTCTTTCCTGTCTGTGGATTTCTTCCTTCTCTTGCAGCTCTCTTGCTAACTTCAAAAGTACCAAATCCAACTAACTGTACCTTGTGTTCCTTCTTTAATTCATCTGTTACAACATCGATAAAAGCCTTTAATGCTTTTTCGGAATCCTTTTTAGACAATTCTGCTTTGTCAGCAATTGCAGCGATTAATTCTGTTTTGTTCATGGATAGTTTCCTCCTCTTGTTTGCGTTAAAAATCCCTTATTTTCATTCTACCAATGCGATAGAAAGCTAACATACCTTTTTTGTATGATACGCCTATAAATACTGTTATACCTGTTTTCCTGCCGATTGTCAAGGTAATTCCTTCGTTTTACCCTCCATTTTCAGAATTCACAGGACTGATTTTTTCTAAAGCATTGCGTTGATCATAGCCAGGACTTCTTCACCCAGTTTTGCAGACTTTTCATCTGCATCTTCAAGAGATGTTCCCTTGATTCCATAGTAGAATTTAACCTTTGGTTCTGTTCCGGAAGGTCTTACACACAGCCATGCATCGTCTGTCAGCTCATAGTACAGAACATTGGACGCCGGAAGACCGGTAGGTGTCACTTCACCTGTTGCAATATCCTTAATCGTATCAGCCTGATAATCTCTTGCTTTCAGAACCTTATATCCTCCAACTTCCATCGGCGGATTCTTACGCAGAGTCTCAAGGATTTCCTGAATCTTCTGAAGTCCTTCAATTCCCTTTAATGTGATAGACTGAATATCATCTTTGTAATATCCATACTTGTCATACATGTCCACCATAGCATCCCAAAGAGTCTTTCCCTGCGTCTTATAATATGCAGCAGCCTCACACAAAGCCATCGTTGCAACGATCGCATCTTTATCTCTTGCGTGTGTTCCGATCAGGCAGCCGTAGCTTTCCTCAAATCCGAAAAGATATTCTCCCTTTCCGGTTGTTTCAAATCCAAGAATCTGCTGTCCGATATATTTGAATCCGGTCAGCACTTCAATCAGCCCTGCATTGTATCCCTTTGCGATCGCATCAGCCAGATTAGAAGTAACGATCGTCTTGATCAGATATCCATCCTCCGGCAGACTTCCCTGTGTTGCCAGTCTCTGACCGATCTCATAATCAGCAAGCAGACATCCTGACATATTTCCGGTCAGGGTATGGTACTCTCCATTCTGGTCTTTTACCCGTACACCAAGACGGTCTGCATCCGGGTCTGTTGCCAGTACCAGATCTGCATCCACTTCCTTCGCAAGCTTCAGCCCCAGTTCAAATGCTTCTTCTGCTTCCGGATTCGGATAGGATACGGTCGGGAAATTTCCATCCGGAAGTTCCTGCTCCTTCACAACGTATACATTCGTAAATCCGAGCTCTTTTAAAATACGGCGTGCAGGAATATTGCCTGTTCCGTGAAGCGGGCTGTACACAATCTTAAGATCTTTGCCGACCGCATCGATAGAATCCTGATGGATCACCTGTTTTTTCAATTCTGCGATGTACGCATCATCCACCTCTGCTCCGATCACCTCATACAGGCCGGCCTCTTTTGCATCCTCAAGATCCATGGTTTTTACAGAACTAAAGTCCGTTACCGCTTTCACTTCCGCCATAATCCCCTTATCATGCGGCGGTGTGATCTGTGCGCCATCCTCCCAATATACTTTATATCCGTTATATTCCGGCGGATTGTGGCTTGCAGTAATATTAATTCCCGCAATACATCCAAGCTTACGCACTGCAAAAGAAAGCTCCGGTGTAGGACGCAGAGAATCAAATACATATGCCTTGATTCCGTTAGCCGCAAGACAAAGTGCAGCAACATCTGCAAATTCCGGTGACATACGACGTGAATCATATGCGATTGCAACACCTTTTGCCTGACCATCATTTTTAACTATGTAATTAGCAAGGCCCTGTGTAGCTTTCCTTACTGTGTAAACATTCATACGATTGGTTCCTGCACCGATGATTCCCCTGAGACCGGCAGTACCGAATTCAAGTTCCTTGTAGAACCGTTCTTTAATCTCTTTATCATCAGCAGCAATCCCCTTAAGTTCTTCTTTTGTAGCTTCATCGAAATATGGATTACTCAGCCACTCTTCATAGTTTTCACGATATTCCATAACCGTACCTCCTGTCTTTAATACTATTATTATACAACAGAAGACTACAAATGAAAAGCAAATATCTCCTCTAAAAATCGCTTCTTCTCTTCATTCTGACGAATTGCCATCGTTAATTTTTCTACGTTTTTTACCGGAACCCAGGCCTTATTAGAATGATAATAAGTACTCACAACCTTCCAGAATTTTTCCGGGTAGATCAGACGGATTTTCAGATACTCAAGCTCTTCTTTTTCGAGCGGCCGGATCGCCGAATATGCATTCATCATATTATCTCCGAGTCTGATCTTCCATCCGTTCTTTTCCATTACTTTTCTCAGGAAATAATACAGATCCTCTACCTGAACATCCCTCTTGAATTTCTCAAAACCGGTAACTGCGACATGTCCGCCCTGTCTGAGGATTAATACGTTATGGTAATTATACTCTCCATGCGTCATACAACCGGATTCGATACTTTCCTGATACAGTTTTTCATATCCGGAAGCCTCCAGTTCGCGAATCGCCACATCTGCCCATTGATACATCTGGTCAAAATACTTAAGAAACGCAAATTCAAACTCGCCTTTTGGCGCGATCCCTCTTGCAAACTTGCGGACCTTTTTCAATTCTCTGTTGTGGCGCAGATATTCTTCCTTCAGATGCATTCCTGCAGTAACCGGATGTTCCATCTGATGCTTCATCAATATATGAAGTTTTGCAAGGTTTCCCGAAGCAGCAAGAAGCTCGGTCGGTCTTCTTACATCACATTCTCTTCCGGCCGGCCATTCTTTCAGCAGAAAACGTCTTCCGTCATCCGTTTCTGTGACACACTTTCCCTCCCTGTTCAGAACAATCCGGTCAATTCCTGTGTACCCCTGATTGTACAGATATTCGTAAAGCTCATAAAGCGCAGGAATTCTCTTCTCCGACGCCTCCACTTCTTTTAACAAAAAAAACCCCTGTCCGGAATCACACAAAAAAGCTCCCCTTATTTTTCTGATATCCGTAACATCTATCTCATACTGTTCCAGGATATTCCATTCATACTCCAGCATAACCATCCCCTGCATTTCACATTCAATATTCTTTCTAATGTATGATATCAGGATTGCATTTATGCCAGATTCCACATGCAAAAAGGAACTGTCACTTCTGCGCAACAGTTCCTCTTTCATTCATTTTTCTTATTCTTCCTCAGCTTCTTCGTTCAGCGCTTCTTCATATTTTTCAAGAATAATACTCTGAATGCGCTCTCTTGTTCCCGAATTAATCGGATGTGCAATATCACGGTATTCTCCGTCTAACGCTTTCTTGCTTGGCATCGCAATAAAGAGCCCTTTTTCGCCTTCAATAACTTTAATATCATGTACAACAAATTCATCATCCATTGTAATTGATACTACTGCTTTCAGTTTGCCCTCTTTTGCAACCTTACGTACCCGTACATCTGTGATCTGCATTCTAATTCTGCCCCTTTCTTTCAAGCCGCTGCACTATAATTTCCCAAATTACAGCACATACCTCTCGTTCTTTTCCACGACTACTTTCACTCCATTTTCCCCAACATATCGTGTGTTTGCTCTTATAGTATCACGACTTTCCACAATACAGTTTTCGATATATGTATTGTCTCCAAGATAAACGTCATTCAGAATGATAGAATTCTTGATCACACAATTATTGCCTACAAACGTTTTCTTGAAAAGGATAGAATTCTCTACCGTACCATTGATAATACTTCCGCTTGCTACAAGACTGTTCTTGACTGCCGAACCCGGATTGTACTTTGCAGGCGGCAGGTCACTGACCTTAGAATAAATACTTGGCTGCTGCCTGAAAAAGTATTCTCTTACTTCCGGTTTCAGGAAATCCATATTCGTCCGATAATATGCGTCCACCGTTGTTATGTTGCTCCAGTAATCCTTTATCTTATAACCGTATATCTTCTTCAGATTCTTATATCTGATCAGAATATCAGTTACAAAATCATGTCTGTCATCTTCTGCACAATGCTCAACCAGATCAATCAGAAGTCTTCTTCTGATCACATAGATTCCCGTTGAGATCGTGTTGAAATTAGCCACCATCGGCTTCTCTTCGAATTCTTCGATACGCATGGATTCATCCATCCTGAGCGTTCCGAAACGGCTGGCATCCTCTCCCGGATCCAGATCCTTACAAACTACCGTGATGTCAGCTTTCTTCTCAATATGATATTCCAGTACCTTATTATAATCCATCTTATATACGGCATCACCCGACGTGATAATCACATAAGGCTCATGGCATCTTTTCAGGAAATCAAGGTTCTGGTAGATTGCATCTGCAGTTCCTCTGTACCAGTATCCATTTTCAGCGGTAATCGTAGGTGTAAATACATACAATCCGCCCTGCTTTCTTCCAAAATCCCACCACTTGGAGGAATTAAGGTGTTCATTTAACGAACGTGCATTATACTGAGTCAGTACCGCTACCTTCTGTATATGTGAATTCGACATGTTGCTGAGTGCGAAATCAATCGCTCTGTAACTTCCGGCGATCGGCATAGCCGCCGCTGCTCTTTTCTGTGTGAGCGCACGCATCTTGTTGCTGTTTCCGCCTGCCAATATAATACCTACTGCTCTCATGCTCGTTCACCTGCCTTTATCAATGTTTCTCCACTTTCCAGTATTCCATTCGGGTAGTCTTCTCTGGATGTAACACCGCTGATAGCAGTATTCTTTCCGACCTGTACTCCATCCGGTATCACAGATTTTTCTCCGACTGCTACCAGGCCAAAGGAATAGATTGCCGGTTTCAGTTTATTCGGCACATCACTTCCGATTCCAAATGTAACATTATCTCCGATCACACAATTCTCTGCAATAATTGACTTATCGATCACACAGTTTCTTCCAGTTTTAACATCTTTCATAATGATGGAATCCCGGACAACTGTGCCCTCACCTATAATTACGCCTGAACCGATCACACTGTTATGTACTTCACCATATATCTCCGCCCCATTACAGATGATACTTCTGTCTATCACTGACTGTGCGGAAATATACTGTGGCGGGAGGATCTCACTGTTCGTATAGATCTTCCAGAATTCTTCATACAGATTAAATTCCGGAATAATATCGATCAGTTCCATATTCGCTTCCCAATAGGAACCAAGTGTTCCAACATCTTTCCAGTACCCGTTATATTCATATGCGAAAAGTCTTTCACCCTTTTCATGGCAATATGGAATAATATGTTTTCCAAAATCGCATCCCGGCTCGTCCTTAAGTGCCTGAAGCGCTTCTTTTAACACCGGCCATGAAAAGATGTAGATTCCCATGGATGCCAGATTACTTTTCGGCTGCGGCGGTTTCTCCTGAAATTCTGTAATTCTTCCGTCTTCATCGGTAATTACGATTCCGAAACGGCTGGCCTCTTCCATAGGCACAGGCATGGCAGCAATCGTAACATCAGCCTGATTTGCCTTATGGTAGTCCAGCATCACTTCATAGTCCATCTTATAAATATGGTCACCGGACAGGATCAGAACATACTCCGGATTAAACTGCTCCATGTAGTCCATATTCTGATAAATTGCGTTCGCAGTTCCTGTGTACCATTCGCTGCTTTCACTCTTCTCATATGGCGGAAGAACCGTCACTCCTCCGTAATTACGATCCAGGTCCCATGGGATACCAATTCCGATATGAGCATTTAAACGTAATGGTTGATATTGCGTCAATACACCGACCGTATCGATTCCTGAGTTAATACAGTTGCTGAGCGGGAAGTCAATAATTCGATATTTCCCTCCAAATGCAACGGCCGGCTTTGCTACTTTCGCTGTGAGGACTCCCAGTCTGCTGCCCTGTCCTCCTGCCAGCAACATTGCTATCATCTCTTTCTTTCTCATGTCTTCACCCCTTCTCAGTTGTCTTATTGCCCACATTATAACATATATTTTATATATGGTGAACAAATTTTACACTTTTTTTGAATTATTCGTTAACTTTTTGTGAATATATACCAAAAAGATATGGCTTGGCTTTTTTTTCATATATGTATATAATAATATGAATAGAAAGTTATTTTTATGAATAGTTTTCCCTGAAACATATCTTATGAAAGAGGATGAAATCTTATGTATAAAATCAATTTCGAAAAACCGGTACATGTACACTTTATTGGAATTGGCGGCATCAGCATGAGCGGACTTGCCGAGATTCTTCTGAAAGAAGGATTTACCATTTCCGGTTCAGATAATAAAGAATCTGCTCTGACAGATCATCTGGAGACGTTAGGTGCCACCGTATTCTACGGACAGAAGGCTTCCAACATCATTTCCGGAATTGATGTGGTGGTATATACCGCTGCGATTCACGAGGATAACGAAGAATTTGCAGAAGCCAGACGACAGAATCTTCCTATGTTAAGCCGCGCCGAACTTCTCGGACAACTTATGACCAATTACGAAGTTCCGATCGCTGTTTCCGGCACACATGGAAAGACTACGACCACATCCATGCTTTCTCATATCTTACTTGCAGGAGAGCTGGATCCAACCATATCTGTCGGCGGTATCCTGAAGGCAATCGGCGGCAATATCCGTGTCGGTGATTCCGGGTATTTTGTAACGGAAGCCTGTGAATACACCAACAGCTTTCTCCATTTCTTTCCAAAGATCAGTATCATATTAAATATAGATGAAGATCACCTGGACTTTTTCAAGGATCTGAACGATATCCGCAACTCTTTCCATCAGTTTGCCAGACTGCTTCCGCCTGACGGAACTCTGATCATTAACAGTGAGATTCCTGATCTGCAGGATTTTATTGCAGATCTTGACTGTAAAGTTCTTGTCTATGGCAATAACAGTTCCCTGGACTACTGTGCGTCCAACATTCTCCACAATCAGCTCGGAGAGGCATCTTTCGATCTTGTAAGATCCGGAGAATTTGTGGACCGCATCGCCCTGTCAGTGAACGGAGATCACAACGTGTCCAATGCTCTGGCCGCTATCGCAGTTGCGGACCAGCTTCATATCCCGATCGAAACGATCAAAAAAGGCTTAAAAGAATTCCAGGGAACCAACCGCCGTTTCGAACATAAAGGTGAACGGAACGGAGTAACCATTATCGATGACTATGCACATCATCCGACAGAGATTAAAGCGAGCCTCACAGCCGCTGCCCAGTATCCACACAAAGAGATCTGGTGCATCTTCCAGCCGCACACTTATACCAGAACCAAAGCTCTGTTTCCGGAATTCGTAGAGGCACTGACACACGCTGATCATATTATCCTTGCAGACATCTACGCTGCCCGTGAGACGGACACTCTCGGGATCTCTTCTGCAGACATTGCCCGCGAGCTGAAAAACAGAGGATGTGATGCCTATTATTTTCCATCCTTCCGTGAGATTGAAGAATTCTGCAGCCAGAGATGTCAAAAAGGTGATATGTTGATAACTATGGGAGCCGGAGACGTTGTAAACATTGGGGAAGATCTCCTGAAGCGTTAGTTATCCACATTTTCCACAGTTTTTTATCCACAAAAAACCCGGATTTTGACTCAAAAATTTCTTTTGCGTCCGTCCTTCAAGTGCTATAATGACTCTACGGAAAACGAACAAACGAGGAGGACTGGCGTAAGACTATGAAAGAACTGACCCTTACCAATTATGCACAGGCGAATACCACCGTGCTTGAAAATGAATTTATTGATCGTTATATGGTCAAGGCAAACGGAGAATATGTTAAGGTGTACCTTCTTCTGCTGCGCCATATGGATGAGTCCTCCGGAATGCTGTCCGTGTCCGAGATGGCTGATCTTCTGGAATGCACAGAAAAGGATATCCTGCGTGCTTTAAAATACTGGAAATCCCAGGGACTGGTAGACTACAGTGAAGATTCTCCTAAAAAAGCTGAATTCGAGACGAAAGAACCGACAGTGGACATGTCTCAGGAAAAACCCCAGAATATCCAGCAATATCGCACCCGTAAGGATCGCAAGGAGTTTAAAGAGCTTTTGTTTGTAGCAGAACAGTATCTTGGAAAGACACTTTGTGCAACAGATATTGACATGATCACTTATTTTTTTGATGAGCTGCACATGTCAGCCGAACTGATTGAATATCTGATTGAATATTGTGTGGAAAACGGGCACAAGAGCATGCACTATATCAGGAAGGTTGCTCTGTCCTGGCATGAACAGAATATAAAAACCGTAGATGTTGCAAAATCCACTACTGTTCTATATAATAAAAATTACTATTCCATATTGAACGCTTATGGCATCAAAGGACGTGGTCCTGCCGCTTCCGAGATCGCATATATCCGCAAATGGACGGATGAATACCACTTTTCTCAGGAGATCATTCTGGAAGCCTGCGATCGTACAATGAACATGATTCATCAGCCAAGCTTTGATTATACAGACTCTATTCTGAAAAAATGGTTTGATAAAAACGTACATACGCTGAAGGATATCGAAGTTCTTGATGAAAACCATCTGCGCGAAAAGGAACGCCAGAAAAGACAGGCTGCCAGACCAGCCTCTGCATCTTCCAAGGACAGCGCCGGCAATAAATTCAATAATTTTGACGGACGCTCCTATGACATGAGTGAGCTGGAACGCAAACTGGTGCAGCAATAATTCCACGAACCTATCAACAGACATAAGGAGAATGACTCTGACATGGCACTTTCCAATTCTCAGTACGACCAACTGATGCGCACATACGAACAACGACAACTGGATAATGAATATCGTCTTCGGATGCGCTATGAAAAAGTATATTCTCTTATCCCGGAACTGGAAGAAGTGGATCATTCCATTTCTTCTTTGAGTATCCAAAAAGCCGGTCTCCTTCTGGACGGAGACGAAACCGCTCTCTCCACGCTAAAGGAAGAAGTTGAATCATTATCAGAAAAAAAGAAAGCTCTGCTGATATCTCATGGATTTCCATCAGATTATCTGGAGCTTCATTATTCCTGCCCTGACTGCAAAGACACCGGATATATCGGACCCCGGAAATGTCACTGCTTTAAACGGGCAATCATAGATCTATTATATACACAATCTAATCTCCGGGACATTCTGGAGAAGGAGAATTTTTCTACTTGTTCTCTTGATTATTATTCCAGCAACCATATCGATCCGTTGACCGGAAGATCCTCTCTGGAAGCCATGCAGACGGCACTTAAAGTCTGTCATGAATTCACAGATACTTTTTCCGGAGAATTTCATAATATTCTGTTATATGGAGATACTGGTGTAGGAAAGACATTTCTTTCCCACTGCATCGCCAAAGAACTGATGGATGCCTCTTATTCTGTCATCTACTTTACGGCATCGCAGCTCTTTGACCAGTTTGCAGACACCCGCTTTGGAAGAAAGAATGATTCCTCTTCCGAAACAAGCGAGCATATCTACGACTGTGATCTTTTAATCATCGATGACCTTGGTACAGAACTGTCCAATTCATTTACAACATCACAGCTGTTTGTTTGTCTGAACGAACGCATCCTGAGACAGAAATCAACGATAATATCTACCAATCTTGCATTGGAAGAGATAAAATCTATTTATTCGGAACGAATCTTCTCCCGCATCAGCAGCAACTACACCATATTGAGGCTGACCGGAGATGATATCCGTATCCAAAAAAAATTATTAAAAAACCTGGGAGGTACAAATGATGTTACGCCGTAACGAACGTAATCTGGAAAACATACCAGTCGGAGCTCTGGGAATCATTGCTCTGGATGGCTGCAAAGACATGGGAAGCAGGGTAGATGATTACCTTGTCAAATGGAGACGCGAGGATGGACATATCCACAAAAATGACGTTTCTTTTACCGGCTACGAAAAAGATACGTATCTGATAGACGCAAAAGTACCGCGTTTCGGCTCTGGGGAGGCCAAAGGTATCATTAATGAATCTGTCCGCGGAAAAGATCTGTATCTGATGGTAGATGTCTGCAACTACAGTCTGACCTACTCTCTGACAGGCAACATCAACCATATGTCACCTGATGACCATTATCAGAATCTGAAGCGTATCATCGCTGCTGTAGGAGGAAAGGCCCGTCGTATCAATGTTATCATGCCATTCCTGTATGAAAGCCGTCAGCACAAAAGAGGAAGCCGCGAATCACTTGACTGCGCGCTCGCTCTTCAGGAGCTCGTCCGCATGGGCGTGGACAATATCATAACATTTGATGCACATGACCCTCGTGTACAGAATGCAATTCCGTTAAATGGTTTTGAAACCGTACGTCCGACTTATCAGTTTATCAAGGGTCTCTTCCGTCGTTTCAAGGATCTGCAGATTGACAGCGATCATATGATGGCAATCAGTCCGGATGAGGGAGCAACAGAACGTGCGATCTATCTTGCAAACGTTTTGAATCTTGATATGGGAATGTTTTACAAGCGCCGTGATTTTTCCAGAGTTGTTGATGGTCGCAACCCGATTGTCGCTCATGAATTCCTCGGTTCTTCCGTTGAAGGCAAAGATGTTATCATCCTGGATGATATGATCTCTTCCGGTGACAGTATGCTGGATGTTGCACGCCAGTTAAAACAGCGTAAGGCAAAACGAATCTTCGCCGCTGCAACTTTCGGTCTGTTTACAAACGGACTTTCCAAATTCGACGAAGCATATGAGGAAGGCATCATTGACGCGATCCTTACTACCAACCTGATCTATCAGACTCCGGAACTTCTGGAACGCCCATATTACATCAGCTGTGACATGAGCAAATACATTGCACTTATGATCGACACTTTGAACCATGACGGTTCTATCAGCAGTATTCTGAATCCGATCGAACGCATCCAGAATGTTGTGGATAAATATAAAAGAGGAGAGGAAATCTAATCAGATTTCCTCTCTTTTTATTGGAATTCGCATATTCTTTAACAGTTGTTCTTCCCGGTTCTGACAGGTGAAAATGATAACCTGTCTTCCGCTCTTCGCCAGCCACCTCAGGGTTGCTCTCAGTCTTTCGTCATCATAAAATGCAAACGTATCGTCCAGAATAATCGGAAGTTCTTCTTCCTGCAGCATATTTCCGGCCGCCATACGCAGTGCAAAGTAAACCTGCTCCACAGTTCCTCTGCTCACCTGCTCCATCGCTATCCGGCGCCCTCCGCTCATCAGACTGACATGCAGTTCATCATCGATCAGTATCTTCTCATACTTTCCATTTGTAATCTCACACATGATCTCCGATATGTTCTGATCCAGTTCTTTCCGCATCCGTTTCTGCATATCAGCGGAAAGCTCCTGAAGGCGTTCTATCGCAAGCCCTATTGCATCCTTCTTTCTGCCATACGCTCTGTAATCTGCTCCCACTTCATCCAGCTCTTCCAGCTTTTCCTGAAGATTTTCATATTGAATTCGTTTTTCTTTTAATTCTGCCGCCAGATGCCTGCATGACCATTCCAGCTGTTCCGTTGAGATCTTCTCCTCCTGCGGGGTAATCTCTTCCAGCATCTTCTCCGGTTCTGTCTTCTCCGGCCTCTTCCCCACCTTCATACGGTTCCATACATAGATTACGCTGAGCAAAAACAGAATGATCGATATCAGATAGCTCCATGGCCTTGAAACAAGCGCAAACGGAAGTACAATAATCACGGCAAACAATATAATTTCAAACGGATGAATTCTCCATTTGTCCGGCCGCAGTTCATCCATCATGCCCTTATTCACATCTTCCCTGTCAGTTTTTTCATGTTCTTCCTTTTCTTTCCGATGTTCCAGTTCCTCTTCCAGACTGTTTTTTTCTCCCTCCAGGCGATGAACATCCCGCCAGACATAGGACGCTTCCTGTTCTATCATTTCCCGTTTCTGCTGCTTTTCCACCAGAAAATCTTTCGCTGAACGTTCCTGCTCTCTGCGTTTTTCCTGCAGTCTTTGAATCGCCTCCTCCAAATCAATTCCGGAAGCACCTGAAGTATAGCAGTTCATCGCAAAATTCCGCAGCTCTCCGGCAAGGCTCTGTCCTGTCTGCACCTTCATCTGACGTACAGATATCGTATTATCATAGCTTTCTGCCTGAAGTCCTCCGAGCAGCATCGTCAGATCCCCGTCTTCTATGGACAGCTGTTCTCCATCATTTTCACAGATCAGTTCTGCCCGCCTTGAATATCTGTCAAAATTTCTGTCAATCCGGAATATCTTTTCTCCGCTCTCAAATCGCAAAGTACCGGAATAATAGTTCGGATTTTCCCATGGCTCGTAGATGCTGAATGCATCGTTTACGGCTGCACGTCCACGTCCGCGTTCCATTCCAAACAACATTCCCCGGATAAATGCATGGATGGTAGACTTCCCCGATTCATTTTCTCCATACAGAACATTGATCCCATCTCCCAGTTCGATGTGTCTGCCTGAAAATTTCCCATAGCTCTTTAATATCAGTTCACATATCTTCATTCTCTATCCTCTTCTCGTCTCAATCAATGCCTGCACTCCCTCACAAAGTGCCTGATATTCTACGCTTTCCTGATCATATCCCTGCAGGCTGTGAATAAATTGTCCAAGAATGTTATCTTTATTTTCCTCCATTAACTTTTCAAAATGATATGCAGGTCTTGTGTGATCTGCAATGCCAACAATATTTCCGAAAGGATCCATATCTGTAAGATCAAATATCATATCCGGATCTCGTTGTCCTGTCAGAATAATCTTATACATATTAGCAACACCAGACATTTCTATCTGCTTCCTGATTGCATTCTTCAGCAGATGTCCCGTCATATTCCTGTCCACTTCTACATCCATGTGAATGTATTCTCTGGATGCCGCAGGCACAAATCGGATCCTGCACCCTTTGTCTGTAATCTCGCCGGCAATATATCCATGTACCCCCGTATCATTGATGTCTGTCGGTTCCAGCGAGCCGGCATAGGCGACACGATTCTCTTCAAGTATCTGCGCTTTATGAATATGACCAAGCGCCACATAATCATATCCCAGCCGTTTCAGTTCCCGGCTCTGAAACGGAATGTGCTTTTCATCTCCGCCATGAGCCAGCAGGATCTCATACTTTTGTCTTTTTTCAGGCACTGCGTCAGCATATCTTGCTTCCTCAACCTCTCTTGCATGAAAACTGCTGCCATAGACTGCTGTATGAAGCTTTGGAAGTTCCACACAGGAAATATCCTCGCTCAGAATCATATGTACATTTCCCGCCCAGCTGAACGTCTGGTAATAGGAATTCTTTTTTATATAATCATGATTTCCTGCAATCATGACCACTTCCGTGTCAGAGGCTGATGCCAGAATAGAATTCATCTCCTTCAGTTCGCGAAGCAGCGGCTGCCGGTGAAAAAGGTCACCCGCAATCAGTAAAAGCTCTGTTTTCTCTTCTTTACATATCCCGATTATTTTCCGGAACGTATCCCATATCTCACCCGGTCTTTTCTTACTGTATGCGCTTCCTGCGTCCGGGCTTACTCCTAAATGTAAGTCTGCGATGTGTATGAACCTCATGTGTTGCCCCTTCTTCCTTCTTGTCCTCAGCTTTCCCCGGAAGCGTCACGATAAACTGTGTCTTTTGATCGTCACTTTTTGCCCGAATCAGGCCTCCGTGCAGTTCCACGATCTGTTTGGCGATCGCAAGTCCCAGGCCCGCTCCTCCCGTTCCGCTGGAACGGGAATTATCTACCCGGTAGAATTTTTCAAATATCGTCTGCAGCATTGCCCCCGGAATCTTATCGCCCTGATTAATAAATACAATCTCAACATCCCTGTTTTTCTTACATGCTTCTATTCGGATCACTGTATTTTCATAACAATACGCAATCGCATTTTTCAATATATTATCGAACACCCGGGCAAGCTTGTCCGGATCTCCATATACCACCAGATCCTCTTCTACATCCACTTCACATGTCAGACATTTTTCCTGGAGTACACCATACAATTCGTCTGCAATCTGTTCCAGCATCATGGTTAGATTGATCTCCAGCGGTTCAATTTCTATATTTTGCAGATTATATCTTGTAATATCGAAGAACTCATTGATCAGTTCGCCCAGGCGAAGTGATTTTTCAAGCGCAATATGCGTATATTTTTCCCGTTCCTCTTCCGGCATCTCCTGATGACTGTCCAGCATACTGAGATACGCAACGATAGAAGTCAGCGGTGTCTTCAGATCATGTGCCAGAAATATCACCAGATCATTTTTCTTCTTCTCACTCTCTTCCGCCTCAAGTTCCTGACGTTTTAAAGTTGCTTTAATTTCATTCAGACGGATTTCAATCGGCTTCAGCTCCGTAATCAGATGGATTGGTTCTGTGGAATCCGAAATAATGTTTTCAATTCCATGATCGATCTGGTCCAGATAACTGGTCATCTTCGAAAGTGCTATATAGAAAAAAAGAGCAAAAAGTACCAGATAGCCGACAATCATGAAGAAGATCTTATTGTCACCTATCAGCTTCCAGTACAATTGCTTTGCCGTTTCTTCCTGTACATTAAATGCTTCCAGAAGACCCACAAAGGTCTTCGCAAAGCTGTCATTATATACTCCGTCAATTACATAATTCAGCAGAAAACCTCCTACCAGAACGGTAAGTGCCGTTACAAGAACCGTCTGCAGCAGGATACTGAATTTTAACTTTCGATAGTTATTCTTCAACCTTATAACCTACTCCCCATACTGTCTTGATAAAATCAGACTTTCCGGTCGGCGCACTCATCTTTTCCCGCAGATGACGGATGTGCACCATGACTGTATTGTTACTGTTTTTATAGTATTTCTCATGCCATACTTTTTCGAACAGTTCTTCCGAACTGATCACTTTTCCCCGGTTCTCGCAGAGCAGCCAGAGGATATCAAACTCAATCGGCGTAAGTGTAAGCTGCATCTCATTGTATACGCACTCATGAGAAGTACGGTTCAGAAACAGTCCGCCAAAATCAATAATATCTCCTTCCTCTTTTCCGCCGTCATTATACTGCGTATACCGGCGAAGCTGTGCCTTCACGCGTGCAACCAGCTCCAGTGGATTGAACGGTTTCGGAATATAGTCATCGGCCCCCAGTGTAAGACCGGTAATCTTATCCATATACTCTGTCTTGGCCGTCAGCATAATAACCGGAAACGTATATTTCTGACGAATCTGCTTCAGAATCTGAAACCCGTCAATATCCGGCAGCATAATATCCAGAATCGCAAGATCAATCTTCATACTGTTGATACAGTCCAGCGCATCCTGCCCGGTATAAAATTTGAATACCTTATACTGGTCATTCTGAAGGTAAAGTTCCACTACATCAGCAATTTCCTTTTCATCATCAACTACTAAAATATTCATACTACCCTCCTGTATGGGGACGGAGGATTTTTAAAAATCCTCCGTCCCAAATTAAAAATGCCCTGTCCCCTTTTGCTCATAAAGTTATCCACATTATCCACATTTATAATTCGCAGTTTCCCACAGTTCTTGGGAAAGGTACCACATCGCGGATATTGCCCATTCCAGTCAGATACATAACGCATCTTTCAAATCCAAGTCCAAATCCGGAATGTCTGGTAGAACCATACTTACGAAGATCCAGATAGAATTTGTAATCTTCTTCTTTTAATCCAAGTTCGTTCATTCTGGTCAGAAGTTTCTCGTAATCATCTTCTCTCTGGCTTCCGCCGATGATCTCACCGATTCCCGGCACAAGGCAATCCACAGCTGCGACTGTCTTGCCATCATCATTTAATTTCATATAGAATGCTTTAATTTCCTTCGGATAGTCTGTTACGAATACCGGACGCTTAAATACCTCTTCTGTCAGATAACGTTCATGCTCTGTCTGAAGGTCGGTTCCCCAGGATACCTTATATTCAAATTTATCATTATGCTTTTCCAGAAGTTCCACTGCTTCTGTATAGGTGATTCTTGCAAAATCAGAAGATGCTACATTATGGAGTCTTTCCAGAAGTCCCTTATCTACAAATGAGTTAAAGAAATTCATCTCTTCCGGCGCATTTTCCAGCACATAATTAATCACATATTTCAGCATGGACTCTGCAAGGATCATATCATCATCCAGATCAGCAAATGCCATCTCAGGCTCGATCATCCAGAATTCCGCTGCGTGACGTGTTGTGTTGGAGTTCTCTGCACGGAATGTCGGGCCAAATGTATAGATATTGCGGAATGCCTGTGCATAGGTCTCCCCATTCAGCTGTCCACTTACCGTAAGGCTTGTCTCTTTTCCAAAGAAATCCTGTGAGTAATCCACACTTCCGTCCTCATTCTTTGGAACATTCTCCATATCCAGTGTTGTCACTCTGAACATCTCACCCGCACCCTCACAGTCACTTCCTGTGATCAGCGGAGTATGCACATAGACAAATCCTCTCTCCTGGAAGAACTTATGAATCGCATAGGCAGTCAGTGAACGCACACGGAATACTGCCTGGAACGTATTGGTCCTCGGTCTCAGATGTGAGATCGTACGCAGGAATTCAAAGCTGTGACGCTTCTTCTGAAGCGGATAGTCCGGAGCGGATGCGCCTTCCACTTCTACGGTATCTGCCTGTATCTCAAAAGGCTGCTTTGCCTGAGGTGTTGCAACCAGTGTTCCTGTCACGATGATCGCTGCACCTACATTCAGCTTGGATATCTCTGCAAAATTGACCATTTTGTCATGGTATACCACCTGGAGTGGCTCAAAAAATGTTCCATCATTTACTACAATAAATCCAAATGTCTTGGAATCTCTGATGCTTCGAACCCATCCTCCGATCGTAAGCTTCTGATTAATGTACTTCTCCTTATTCTTATATAATTCTCGAATCGTTATCAAATCCATACCATTTTACTCCTTTTATTTATTCCTCATGTATATAGGCACTTTGCAGTAATTATAACACATTTACAAAATATTTTAAAGGGCAGAACAATGATCCCTTTTCCTAGTCATATGAATCTGCATATATCAACAGCAAGACACCTGCTGCCACAGTCAGGACAACACAAACAGGACAGCGCATGGCTGTCCTGTTCATGTATCGTTAATTCTATTCTATATTTCTTTACAGTCCAATCTCTGGAATAGCTCTGAACACATTCACAGTCCTGTCCATCACCACCTGGCTTTCACTTCCGCAGTCCAGGACTACATTCTGCATTGCTTCTTTTTCCACAAGCACAGCCACCGCATCAAGCGCTTTTAACCTGTCAATCGTAAGGAGTGCACCTACCTGTGCCGAGAAACATGCATCTTCATCCTGAAGCATTGCCGTCTGCGTTTCCACAGAATAATCCGTTTCCTTTGATTCTGTAGTCGTAACAATATGATTGTTAGCAATATAGTTGCCCTTTCCTGCAACAACATGTATAATTACCGGAACCGTTCCTGTCGGCTTAATATACTGCGTATCAATTGTTTCGGATATATGATTGGCTATCACAGAATTATAATTTCCGCTGATACGGATGAGTCCATACCGGTCATCCAGCCCATTATCATATCCCTGCATCGGCGGCCATGGCTCATGATCGCGCAGGAAATGATTGGATGAAACAAGATTTTCCGAGCAATTTCCTGTCATCACCAGCATTCCCGGATAAAAGGAATGAAATCTGTTACCGGTAACGGATGAACGCACCACACCATCAAAATGAACACTGCTTGTACCGCGCGGGAATACATTGTTTGACGTAATCAATAATCCCCCGAAGTTCTGCGCATAAATGGAATATCCATTGTACCCCGCACCAATCAGATTATCCGTAATCTTGGATGCCTGTCCTGATCCGCGAAGCTCAATACAATTGCCACACTCTGCAATAAAATTGTCATGAATGGACATAGCATCTGCATTGTAGCTCACAACTCCATGCTCCAGATAGATAATTCCCATTCCCGTAATTCTGAATGAATCCTGCGCACTTGCAATATAAATGCCCGTTTTTCCATTCATATATGTATTTTCCGGGTCATGATTCCCAGAACCATCATCAACAAAATGAAGACCGTCAATACAGAAATTTTCAAATTCTACAGAACTGATACGGGGATCTCCGCTCCGTTTTACATAAAACGCTGCTCCGGAACCTCCATCATCGCCATCCTCCGGCTTGAGTTCCACAAGCACCCGACTGCCTCCCGGCCATACTTCATGCCAACGTGACAAGTCACTCTCCGAAGTATTAAATCGAATACTGGAAGAAGTAAACCCATGCCCGGATCCCATTATTTTCAAATAGCTGATATCTATGATCACCTGCGTGCGAAGATGATAATCGCCTGACGGAATATAGATTACCGCACCCGGCTTTCCTTCCTCATTTCTGTCCTTTTCCGTCTGCCTGCTTTTAATGTCTGCAATGATACTATTAATTACTTCCCCGATATCTTCATATGGGTTTCCAACTTTCCATTCCGTTACGTCATAATAATTTTTACTCGCCATTCACAACTCCTCCTGCAAGTCTTCACTGATATGTCTTGATTATACGTTCAATTTCTATCTGAAACAATCCTTCATTCCGTAAGACTCGTACGCTTTAATCACTGCTTTTCCTCCGTATGTACGAATCTTCAGCTGATTCTGTCCATCCGAAGCAAATATATTGTTGGACTGATTCTTTCGGTACTGGTCAGTAAAGATCTCAAGCGAACTCTGATCAGAAAATATATGAACATCCAATTCTTTTTTCCCTTTCAAATTCATTACACTTCTTGAGATTCCCCTGCTCCATGCATCAGCTTCATCTCTGTCCACCCGCATTTCTGCTTTCTGGAAATCAAACAGGCACACGGTTCTTTTTCCTTCTCCACAGCGCATACTTACTTCCAGTTGATCTGCATCTGTTTCATTGAGATCTATTTTAAATTTCATCTCAAAAGAAATTCCGTCTCCTGCCGTCAGTTCTGTTTCCTCTTCTGTCACAACAAGTACATCTTCATGCCTTGGATTTTCTCGGATCATTTGTAATTCATTGATTGGTAAAAATTGTAATGTTCCATCTTCCATCATGCGTACTTCACGCGGAACGTTGAAGAATCCACACCAACCTTCTTTGTATGTCGGTCCCCAGTCTTTCCATAACGGCATCCATTCCCATTCATTAGACCAGCTGACCAAAATTCTTCTTCCGTCCGGTGCAAGAAATGACTGTGGTGCATAATAGTCAAATCCCCAGTCAATCTCATTGCAGATACTGTAGTCGAATCTCCCTGTTTTATAGTCAAAGTCTCCGACCAGATATACGGAAGTATGCTCTCCTGATTTCATGGGTGAAAATGTCAGAACATACTTGTCACCCAGTTGAAAAAAGTCCGGGCACTCCCACATAAAGCCCCATTCTCCACGACTTTCTGCCAGTACATTGAAAAATGACCAGTGAAACATATCCTTAGACCGATACAACAATGCCTGCCCGTTATTATTACAACTGGCACCACACACCATATAAAAAGTATCCTCATGTTTCCATATCTTGGGGTCTCTGAACAATTCCGGAGTTACCCCCTCCGGCGCCTTCACTACCGGATTCCCTGAATATTTTTCAAAATGAATCCCATCATCACTGTAAGCGATGCACTGCGTCGGCTCAAAACCATTTCCTTCATTCGTGACTCCCGTATACATCAGAAACAATTTTCCGTCATGTTCAATGGCGCTTCCCGAAAAGCAACCACCTTTCTGGTGATCATCATATGTTTCACTAGGTGCAAGTGCCAGTGGGAGATACTCCCAGTGCACCATGTCATCACTGACTGCATGTCCCCAATGCATACTGTCCCAAAAGCCACTATATGGATTGTACTGGAAAAAGAAGTGATATTTTCCCCTGAAGTAAATCAATCCATTAGGGTCATTCAGCCATCCGGTCTGCGCCATAAAATGATAATGCTGACGCATTTTGCCGTTTTTTACGATATCTTTTTTTGCATCAATTTCATGTTGAGCCTTTTCAATATTTTTCAGCATTAATTCTTTAGACATAAGACTCCTTTCTCTGTTACCTTTCTATCCTTTTACTGCTCCCGCTGTCATACCACTTACAATATATTTTTGCGCTGCAAGAGATATAATCATTACCGGGAAGCTGAATACAAATGCTCCGGCGCACATTGGTCCAAGATCCAGATTATATGCAGACAGGAATCCCGCAAGGCCGACTGTAAACGTCTTTGCTTCCGTACTTGTAAGAAGCAGAGCAACAAGGAAGTCATTCCATGCAAGAAACAGTGTAAATATAAATGCAGTTGCCAGTCCCGGCGTACAAATTGGTAATATGACTTTTCTGAATGTCTGAAGGCTGCTGGCTCCATCAACATATGCCGCCTCATCCAGAGTTGTCGGTATTCCTTCATAGAAACTTAACATCGTCCACATGACAAAAGGCATATTAATAGCCGCATATACAATAACCAATGCTATCCTTGTATCATACAGTCCCAGATCACATATCAGTTCATAGATTGGAACTACAATACTTGATGTTGGTATCATTTTCAGACACAGTACAAGCACTACAAGAAAGACCGACAATTTTGCTCCGGATCGTTGAATCGCATATGCTGCAAGGGATCCTAATATAAGAGCAATAATCGTACTTAAAATGGCCGCCGTCAAACTATTAACCAGATACTGTGCTGCATCCATTCGTTCAAACAGTCCCAGAAAATTTTCCACCGAAAAAACTTTCGGAAAGAACTTCGGAGGGACAGCAATTACTTCTGAGCCAGGCTTAAAAGAACAGCACACTACATAAATATATGGGAACAGCCAGAATACCGTAAGGATCACAGACAAAGCAATTCCTATATTTTTTCCTATGCTAATTTTTCTCTTCACTTTCTTATCCTCCTTACACTTCATTTACCTGCTAGTTCAGTTTTTTCTTTGGATTCCATAAACTCTGCATAAATACCAAAGTAAATATAACTAATACAGCAATGAAGATCACAGCCATGGCACTTGCATATCCAACCTGATTATATCTTGCCAGTGTCTTATAGATAATAATACTAATGGTTTCTGATGAACTGTTTGGTCCGCCTTCTGTCATAGCCCAGATAATATCAAATGTCCTTGCCGCATCAATAATTCTTACAGACAGTGCAGTCAGCAATACCGGTTTAATATTCGGAAGTTTAATCATCATAATCTGCTGGAACATATTCGCACCATCGATTTTTGCAGCTTCCAGCATGCTGGAATCCAGCCCCTGAAGTCCGGCAAGTGTCATCAACATCATAAATGGCGTTGTCAACCATATATCTGCAATACAGCATGCAAGCAACGACCATTTTGTATCGGCAAGCCACAGAATATCACTGCTGCTTGCCAAAATTCCGACTCTTGTAAGAAGTTCATTTACAATACCAAAGCTGGAGCTCATCATCAATTTCCATGTAAGACCAGCAACCAGCGGTGCAATCATAAGCGGAGCCATCATTAGCGAGCGGATAATTTTGCTTCCACGATAATTCAATTCAAAAAACAAAGCAAAAAGCAGTCCGATTACCGTTTCTAAACCTACGGCAACAACAATATATACCACCGTGTTTTTCAGCTGTTTCAGGAATCCTCCAGCGGTAAATGCCCGTATGTAATTATCTAAGCCTATAAACGTTTTTTCTCCGGTTATTCCTATTTCAAAAAAGCTGTCAATTACCATCGTGATTATGGGATATATCAGAAACGCACCCATAAATATCGCACCGGGTAAAAAGAATAGTAATAATGTTTTTCTTGAAATTAATCTCATCTTGGTTAACCACCTTTTTAATATAGAGGGCGATCCCTCGGCACACCTGACACCTCGGAAACGCCCTCTATTATCTACTTCATTGTCAGTTATTGACCGATTGCTTCAATCTCTGCTGCTGCTGATTCCAGTGTAGACTCAATATCAGCTCCGCCAAGACAGGATTCTACAACTCCCACAAGAACTTCCTCAATCTGAGACCATGTAGTTACCATTGGTCTTGCCTGAGACTGTGCAGCTCCTAATGTCTCAAGAACTGCTGTTGTATGTTCATTTCCTGCTTCTTTTCCTGCTTCTTCATATACAGATGTTCTTCCTGCAATCTTTAATGTAAGACCCATATAATCCCCATTATGCTCATACATATACTCAACGTATTTTTTAGCCATCTCTTTGTTAGCAGAATTCTTCATAACGCACTCATACCATGGACCTGTTGTCGCACCAACTCCTGCACTTCCGCCAATCATCGGAGCACAGCCAACTTTATCTGCGCCTAATGCTTCAACTGCTGCCGGATACTGATGGCTCCAGTTCAGCTGCATAGCAACTTTTCCATTTGTGAATAATTCCTGAGATTCAGTTGCTGCTGTTGACAGAGAATCTGCCGGTGTATAATCTGCATTTGCATTTTCAACCATGAAGTTCAGAGCATCTACGTATGCCTGATCTGTAATATTTACTTTTCCATCTTTATCAAACACAAGGCCTTCTGCTCCTGCCTGGCAGGCAAAATCAAGGAATGAGCAAACTGCATCGGAACCACTTCCAAATACGGTTGTTCCGTACATATCATCTGTTTTAAGTTCTTCTGCAAGTGCCTGATATTCTTCCCATGTTGTCGGAACCTTATCTTCCGGAATCAGATCTTTTCTGTAAATAAGAACTTTTGCATTTACCCACATTGGATATCCTAACAGGTTGCCATCAAGAGTTCCGCTCTCCTGAAGTGTAGGAAGGAAATCACTTGTATCTGCATCATTAACCGGCTCAATAGCATCTTTAAATGCTGCCAGCCATACAACATCCAGACATCCCACATCGTGTGTAGCTTCCCCTGCCTTAATCTCTGTTGAAAGCTTGTCATACATACCCGTATAAGCAACTGCATCAACAACAACTTTACATCCCGTCTCTTCTTCAAATGCTGCTGCCGTCTCATTAGCTAATGCTTCTGCCGGAGAACCACTCTCAACTAAAACCGTAATGCTGTCCCCTTTGGATTCCTCTCCGGAACTCTCTTCCTCTTTAGAGCTTCCGCATCCAACCAACATAGTTCCTACCATTGCCGCTACAAGCAACAGGCTTATAAGTCTTCTTTTCATACCTTTTCCTCCTTTTTTTGACTTAGACTTATAGGTTACTTTTATATAATGACCCATTCTCAGACTACTCCTGTACATACTTACAGGATTCCGAGCTCCGGTCCATCATATTCTCCCACCTATGCCTCAACATGGAACGGGTTCCATATTGAGTAAAAAAATAATTGTTTTACCAATGATTCCTGTTTTATAGCAGTGGTGGAACCCGTTCCACATTTGCTATAAAACATAAGAGAATCATCTTCTCTATGATTTCATTATATCTTTTTTGGCATATATGTCAATACACTTTTTATCAAGAGGCGTTTTTTGTTTGTTTTCAACAATTTCATCCGTTGATTTTTATGCATATTTCATTATACAATCGTGGTGTTCCCCTTTCTAAGCAGCACACCAAGCACCACTTCTTTATTATTATACTCTTTACCTCCTATCAGATTGCGCAGCAAGCGCACGGACTCCTTTGCAAGACCCTCTATCGGCTGTACAATAGAAGTCATCTGCGGTTCGACTAATTCCGTAATAAAGGTCCCGTCATAGGCAACAAATTTTACATCTCGCGGCACTTTAAGATGTCTCCGAATCGACTCATTCATGCACTCGATCGCAAGTCCATCTGCCCCAAAAACCCCGTCAAACTCTATTCCTTTCGAGAATACGTCCCGTACGGCCTCTCTGTGATATTCTGAATCAAAGCGGTTCCATTCCAGTTCATATGTATAAGTTTTGATATGATTCGCTTTCATAATACGTTCAAACTCATAATGTCTTTCATGATACGGCGACTCAACAGCTCTTGATCCCATAAAATGAAGCACTTTTTTACAGCCATTACGAATTAACGTTTCTGCTGCCAGACGTCCGCCTTCTTTGTGATTCACTGCAACTACCGGGATATGCTCTCCAAGATATCGATCCAGCGCAACGATTGGTTTATGAATCTTTTTGTACTCTTCAACGTCAAGTGAATGAACACCCGTAATCACACCATCTACAATATGACGATTCAGCATATCCAGGTATTCCAGTTCTGCATTCCTTTCTTTTACGGTATTACAGATCATCATCTTATATCCCGCTTCATACAATTCCGCTTCCGCATAATCCACAAATTCTGTAAAAAACGGATTCGACACATTTGGCACCAGCACAGCAATGATCCCTGACCGTTTATGATAAAGATTTCTTGCCAGTTCATTCGGAGTATAATTAAGCTCCCGCATCGCAACTTCAATCTTTTCTCTGGTCTCTTCTGCAACATATCCGCTGTCGTTCAACATTCTGGATACTGTTCCTACACCGACACCTGCTCTCTTGGCAACATCTTTAATTCCAGCCACTGCTCTTCACCCTCACATTATCCCTTCTTACACTCTGATCTTATACTCTGCGGCAAATTCTTCCCCCGGCTTTAATACCTGCTCCCATTCCCGGTCTTTCAGTTCACCTGCAAACACTTCGCTGTCACAGCGTCCGTACCACGGCTCAATACAGACAAACGGAGCATTTTTCTTCGGAGGTGACCAGATTCCTACCAATGGCGCATCAAACTCTACTGCAAGAATCTCTTCCCCACTCGCATCTATCAATGCCACTCTCTGTACCTGCGCGTTCTCAATCACTTTTGCATCATTGTCAAACGTATGCTCTGTAATCGGCAGCAATCCATGATTTAATTCAACCGTTTCATGCTCCGTGGTGACTGTACCTCCCTGTCCGAAGATTGTATTTACAAAGGCATTCACATCATTGCCATCTCCGTCCTGAAGCCGAATCGCATAATCCGTCTGCTTCTCGCCCTTACACAACGGGCAGTTAAAGGCAGGATGTGCTCCGATTGAAAAATACAGATCCGTTTCTGCCGGGTTCTTCACTCTCCACATAACCTTCACTCCGTCTTCCAGAAGCCGATAGCCAATCTCCAGGCGAAACGCAAACGGATAGATCATTCTGCTGCTCTCATCATCCTCCAATGAAAACCACACTGTATCCTCTGTCCGGCTTACCAGCACAAATTCTCTGTCTCTTGCGAATCCATGCTGTCCAATCCTGTATTCCTCGCCATTATGCCGGTACACACCATTTTTCACTCCTCCTACAAATGGGAACAGTACCGGTGATGTCCGGTTCCAGTACGCAGGATCAGCGCACCATAAATATTCGGTATCCGTATCCATGTTATATAAAGACTTAAGCTCTGCACCGTGAAGATTCACTTCAATCTTTAAATTTTCGTTTTTCAATACGACATCTGACATTTCAAACTACCCCTTCCATCCTTTGCCGGCTTCTGAATCTGCCGAAAGCTTCTCTGCTTAACATATATATAATTTTAGTATAGCAATTATAAAAAGTCAATTTTGCAATCTGACCGTTTTGTCTTTTGTCGCAGTAATTCTGACCGTCAGGCAGACAACAAAGAACTCACACATTGTAATTTGTGTGAGTTCTTTGCTGCTCTGTGATATGTCAAGACAGAAGTGACTGTGTCTTCATAAAATTTTCCGCAAATCTTTTTTCTACCGATGGTAAATTCTTAAAGTCCACTTTTTGTAGAAAACCATCCACCAAAAATAGTGTGTCTTTTTTTCCACGGCCATAAAATGTCTGCTCCGGCAGATAGATTGTCTTTTGTTCCGTCAGTTCAAAATGATATTTCTGAAACATTTTTCTCATCTTTTTATTTAACTGAATCTTTTTTTCCACTTCTTCCAGAAGCGCTCCACTACTCCGGGTTCCCTGCAGAACATAATCCTCATCTACATCAAGCGTCCTAAGTTCCAGACAGTTCTGTTCGTCCCTCTTATATACAGAAACATCTTCACTGATTTCACTGGCAATAAAATCATATCTTTCTGCAGTTTCCCGCACATAATAAGAGACTGCTGTGTAAGGAATGTAGTACAGTTCTCCATCATAGATCGTTGTTCTTCCATATTTTGTTACCGCAATCATCGTTCGAAGAAAGTCAGCCAGAATCTCCCGATTCTCACGTCCATTTTCACGCTGCAGACATTCTATTTTCATCCGATCTTCACCTCGATTTTGATTAGATTAATGCAAGGATAATACACTGAATTACAAAGAACGCAATCAATGCATATCCGATCTTGTCCAGTTTTCCAGGAACAACATAGTAACCATCAGCATCTTTTTCTTTAATCTTTCCTGCAACGGCAAGCTGCATCACATTGCTGATCGTCAGCTGATCTCCGGTTGCTGTCTCAAATGCAAATTCTCCGACAACTTCTTTCTGTGCTTCCCTGCGATTTGTAAGAATACTTACAATATAACCCACTGCAAACGCTACCAGGAAACCAAAGAAATTCCACCACAAAGATCCAATATCTGTACAGAGGAACATATAAAGGTCTACAATAAGGCCAGTAATGATCGCTGCAATACAACCCTTTTCATTTCCTTTTTTACAGAATACAGCGAGTGTAAATGCACTGAGCATACATGGATAGAACATTGGTCCAATCACATTTATGATGTCAAGTACAGTTCCGAGGCCTCCGAGGAACAGGGCAAATATTGTTGCAAAAACACCCCAGAACAACGTCATATAGCGTGATACTTTCAGACATTGTTCATCTGTTGCTTCCGGTTTCCATTTTTTATAGAAATCATTAATCGTTACGGTCGCAAGTGAATTCAAAGCAGAGTCAACACTGGACATACCTGCGGCAAAAACACCTGCAGTGACCAGTCCTGCAATTCCTACCGGAAGATACTGTGTAATAAAAGTAAGCATTACATAGTCAGAATTTTCAAATGTCTTTCCGCCAAATGTTGTAAAGAGGCAGATACCCGCGAACAGGAAGGCAAGTGTCTGAATCGGAACGATAAAACCTGCCAGTGAAAGAGAAAGCTTTGTCTCTCGAATGGACTTTGCAGTCAGTACACGCTGTACCTGACTCTGATCGGTTCCGAGATATGTCAGATACAGGAATCCGGAACCAAGAAGGCCTCCCCAGAAGCTGTATGGATTATCCAGCCCCAGACTGAAATCCAGTCCCCGCACCATATTATTAGAAGCTGCATTGGCCAGGATTGTGCCAAGTCCGCCGTCTGTTGTAAAGATCGGGATCAGAATGGCAAGAATAACGCCCAGCCAGATCACGAACATCTGCACAACATCCGTCCAGATAACAGCAGAAATTCCACCTGTAATGGTATATGCAATTGCAAAGATTCCCATGATCAGAATTGCTATTTTCGTATCTATTCCCAGGATCATGGATAACGCGAGTGCCGGTCCAAACATAACAACAGCTGTCTGAAGTCCTCTGGAGAGGAGGAAAATGGCTGCCATCAAAGTCCTGGACTTTGATCCAAAACGTTTTTCCAGATACTCATAGATACTGACAACCTTTGTATTATAGAAAAACGGTACAAAAGTTGTCATTAAGATTACCATAACCAGTGGGAACTGGAATGTATAAGTCAGTCGCTGAAGGCCACTTGTATATCCCCATCCCGGCATTCCGATAAAGGAAACAGCCGAACACTGTGTCGCCATTACGGAAAGACCAATCGCCCACCACGGAATCTTTCTGCTTCCAAGGAAATAAGATTCTGTATTTGTATTGGATTTTCCGACTCTTGTTCCAAGAAACAGCATTGCTCCAAAATATACCACTAAGACGATCCAGTTAATTACACCAAAGTTACCCATTAAAGATTCCCTCCTTCTCTTGTTTTACAAATACCGGTATTTCATCAATTGCTGCAGTACATGTTATGGTTTGTCCTCCGGTAATTTTTTCTTTACTGTGAATCTGTATCCACTCTCCTTTTGGGAGATATACCTTCCGCTCTCTTTCTCCACTATATAAGACCGGTGCTACCATAATATCCGGGCCGAACATATACTGATCTTCGATATCCCATGCTTTATTGTCATCCGGATAATCAAAGAACAGCGGACGCATAACAGGATATCCCTTTTCGTGTGCGATACACATCTGTTCTTTTATATATGGCCGCATTTTTTCACGAAGATACATATACTTTTTACAGATCTCATATACCTCATCTCCAAATGACCACACTTCGTTCGCAGAACCGCTTGTATATCTCCATTCCTTTGCATTTTTTCCCGTAAATACAAGGTCTGCCGGATCTGTCACGACCGGACTTCGAAATCCATGCAACCGGAATACCGGACAGAATGTTCCAAATTCAAACCAGCGCACCAGGCATTCTCTGAATTCAGGTGAGTCCGCATTTCCTCCATGAAAACCGCCAATATCAGTCGTCCACCAGGGAATTCCGGAAAGGCCCATATTCATGCCGGCCGCAACCTGGTTGCGAAGTGACTGGAAATCAGAAGCGACATCTCCTGTCCATACCAGAGATCCATATCTCTGGGAGCCTGCCCATGCGCAGCGCGTCAGGCTTAAGATCTCTTCTTCTCCTTCTGCTTTACGTCCTTCATAGACCATTCTGGCAAAATCTTTTGGATAGAGATTGCCGACCTCCTTATCTGCACCTTTGAAGAAACGATAATTTTCATACTCATATCTGGTAACCTCCGGTTCACACTCATCCAGCCAGAACAGGTGAATACCCTTATCGTAATAGTGTGCTTTCAGCTTCTGCCAGACGAATGCTCTTGCGTCCGGATTGGTAGCATCCATATAAGTATCCTTATTCTTAATATTGAATCTGGAACCTGCTTCCGTCCGGATCAGATATCCCATTTCTTCCATGTATTTATAGTTTTCACTTGCCTCCTCGACAGTTGGCCATACCGACACCATAAGTTCGATTCCCATTTCCTTCAACTCCCGGACCATCCCATCCGGATCCGGCCAGAATTCAGGATCAAACCGGAAATCCCCCTGTGCGGTCCAATGGAAAAAGTCAATTACAATCACCGAGATCGGAAGCCCTCTGCGCTTATATTCTCTGGCAACATTCAATAATTCTTCCTGTGTCCGGTATCGAAGCTTACACTGCCAGAAACCGGTCGCATAATCCGGCATCATCGGAGCTCTTCCGGTCACATTCGTATAAGCTTCCATAATTTCTGCCGGTGTATCTCCCGCAGTGATCCAGTAGTCCATCTGCTTAGTCGAATCGGCGATCCATTCCGTCAGATTACGTCCGAAGATCGCTTTTCCAATTGCAGGATTGTTCCACAACAGGCCATATCCCCTGCTGGAAAGTGTAAACGGAACAGAAATCTGAGAATTACGCTGTGCCAGTTCCAGAGAACAGCCTTTCAGATCCAGATAAGGATGCGTATATTCTCCCATTCCGTAAAACCGTTCATCCTCTTTTGCTTCAAATTTTACGGACAGTTTAAAGTTACTGGTTCCAGGATATGGAACAAAAGTACGTGGCGCAATTTCCAGCGCACTGTCCGGTTCACCGGGAGCACTTTCACGAAATCTGTTTTTATCATATTCTTCAAGAAGAAGTTGTCCTTCCTGATTATAAAACTTCATTTTCCCTGTGCACAATACCTCGCATCTTATCTTGCCGTTTTCTATGGCTGCTGTTTTCCCGTCAATTGTGATGCGGTCATCTTCGGCTTTCTCCTGCGGATCAATGAGCGCAGACAGATCCTGATCAAAAAAATCATGATTATGAGTTGCCCTTATTCGAAGTCCATTTTTTCCATAAGGTTCAATGCACAACAATTCCTTGTCAAACCGCCGGTACAATTTTCCGTTCTTTTCATATAACACTTCATTTCCCCCTTCCCTCCGCATCATTTAACACGTGTTAAATAGAAAATAACAGCATTTCCATTTTTTGTCAATATTAATATTATTATTACTTTTTAACACGTGTTAATTCATTAAAATGCATAATTTTCGCATGTGTTTTTCAGCAATTATTACCACATTCAAGAATTCATCCGCAAATCATCCGAAACGACTGGTCAGAAATTCTTTTATTTGCTAAAATGAACTATAAATATCTGAAAAGGTGTGAATCTATTATGCCCAAAAACTACTCGAGACTGACATTAGAAGAGATTTCGGCGGAGATCAACGTATCCCGTACAACCATATATAAAGTCATCAATAATAAGGGAGTGGTCTCTGAAAAAACAAGAGAAAAAGTATTGACCGCGCTTGAAAAATATAACTATGTGCCGAATAATAACGCAAGGAATCTTGCGATGAATAAAAAATACCGGATTGCACTCATTGATTTTGAATCACCGGACGCAACCTATTTTTCTTCTTCTGTTGAGCGGGGAATCCAGCAGGTTATGCGCGACTATGGAGATCATGGATTAACCATTCAGCACTATACTTCTCCGGTTCATCATCCGGCGCAGCAGAATAAAGATATTCATGAAGCCTATGACAGGGGCATCCGCCATTTTATCATTGCTTCCGCTGACTGCACCATGATTCAGTCAGAACTGGACTGGTTGGCAGAGAACGACTGTACCGTGATCCTTCTCAGCAAAGACATTCCGGATTCTCCCTGCGATGCATTTATCGGAATTGATGAATATAAAGGCGGTAAGCTCGCCGGTGAAGTGATGGGGAAGATGATGCCGGTCGGTGGAAAGCTCCAGATTCTTATGGCAAAAGAATCTTCGTCCAACATTATGACGATCAAAACAAGGTATCAGGGATTTCTTGATAAGATCCGGACATTTTCCAATATTGAGGTACTTCCTGTTGCCAGTGATCTGTCCGGTAAAGAACAGATTCAGGAAACACTTCTGAAGATATTGGAGACACCCGGTCTGTCGGGCATATTTGATCTGACATATCAACTGGAACTGGTATCTCAGGTTCTTCGCGCCAGACATCGTGAAGATCTGAAACTGGTCGGAATTGACCTTTTTCCGGAGATTCGCAGCTATATTGCCGATAATACGATAGATGCTGTTGTTTTCCAGAACCTGGAAGCCCAGACATATCTGGCATGCAGACTTCTTTTTGAAAATATCTGCTATGGTAAGACGATAAAAAAAGAAAAATATTATTCAAAACTTGATATTATTATGAGCGAAAATCTGGAGTATTTTTAATTGGTATATACCATGAAATATTGCTATAATATGGACTGATTATAAAACATTTGGTATGACTTATGAATTACAGAAATAAAGAACGGAAATGAAAGGAGAAAAAGGTGTGTTGAAAAAAGGAAAGAGAGTTTTGGCGGTTTTGTGCGGGATATGTCTGGCATCAGGAATTTTGTCAATGAAAGCAGCCGCAACAGAGGAATTGCAGACATCCGCAATAGATGCAGAGGTGGGACAGAATGATGTGGATGCTGCCGTGGCCAGAAGCTATGGAAAATTAATCTACAATATAGCTGTTCATCCGGGGAGTAAAGATACTCTTTTATCTGTAAAAGAAAATTTATGTCCTCCAATTCAAAATCCGGAAAGCGAGCAGGTACAGGAGGCAAGAGCAGAAGCACTGTCTGATCTTTACCTGAGTGTAGCGAAACAGCCGGAAATGGGATCTCAGTTGTGTGAGTTGTTTGAAGGTTATCTTGGCGGTAAACCGGCAAATCCTTCCGAACGTGTGCAGGCAGCCGCAGTAAAGAGTCTGGGAGCATTGATGGAAGCGATTTCAATGAATCCGGAGGCAAAGAATAAGTTGTTGGAGTTGGAAGAACAGCTTAGCCCGGATATTAACAATCCGGATTCCGAAATGATTCAGGAGGCAAGAGCAGAAGCATTGTCTTATCTTTACCTGTGTGTAGCGAGACAGCCGGAAACGGGATCGGCGTTGTATGAGTTGTTTGAAGGTTTTCTTGGCGCTAAACCGGCAAATCCTTCCGAACATGTGCAGGCAGCGGCAGTAAAGAGCCTGGGAGCATTGATGGAAGCGATTTCAATGAATCCGGAAGCAAAGGATACGTTGTTGAAGTTGGAAGAGCAGCTTAGCCCGGATATTAACAATCCGGATTCTGAAATGGTACAGGTGGCACGAGCAGAAGCATTGGCTTTTCTTTACCTGGGTGTAGCGAAACAGCCGGAAATGGGACCTTGGTTGTGTGAGTTGTTTGAAGGTTTTCTTGGCGCTAAACCGGTAAATCCTTCCGAACGCGTGCAGGCAGCAGCAGTAAAGAGTCTGGGAGCATTGATGGAAGCGATTTCAATGAATCCGGAGGCCAGGAACAAGTTGTTGGATTTGGAAGAGCAACTTAGCCCGGATATGAACAATCCGGATTCCGAAATGGTACAGGTGGCACGAGCAGAAGCATTGGCTGATCTTTACCTGTGTGTAGGGAAACAGCCGGAAATGGGATCACAGTTGTGCGAATTGTTTGAAAGTTATCTTGGCGAGAAACCGGTAACTCCTTCCGAACGTGTGCAGGCGGCAGCCGTTAAGAGTTTGGGAGCATTGATCGAAGCTATTTCAATGAATTCGGATGGAAGGAATACATTGATGAATCTGGAAGAGCAGTTTAGCCCGGATATTAACAATCCGGATTCCGAAATGGTGCAGGCGGCTATGACAACGCCATGCGGTAAAATAATTGAAGCATTAGCGAAGACTCCGGATCAGAAAGATTATTTTATGGATATCCTTAAGCAATTGGGTGTAAATATTACCAATTTGCAATCCAAAAATGTACAGGCGGCAAGAGCAGAGGCTTTGCAATATCTTTACACCAAGGTTGCAGAAGTTCCGGATATGGAACCGTTTCTCAGCCAGACTTTTAAAGAACTGCTGGGATATTTTACCGTTTCTTTTGATTCTGATGGAGGAACTGCAGTTGAGCAGATAATGATACCTTATAATTCTTCCATAGATAGGCCGGCAGATCCTACGAAAGAAGGATATGTTTTTGCAGGATGGTATCTGGGAGAAAACCCGTTTGATTTTAACACTCTTATTACCAGTGATATTACATTACAGGCAAAATGGACGGAAAAGGTTATTGAGCCGGAAAATAAAGGTGACAGTCAGACATCAGGTAAGGATATGCAAATTAATATATCTAACCAGTCTGCTGTTAAAAAAGCTCCGGAGACAGGCAGTAATTTTATGATGGAAGTATGGATTGCTTTGATATTATTAAGCGGAACTGTCCTGACGGGTATGATCGTTTACAGACGAAGAAATAACTGAGAATTGATTATGCAGCGGGGTTTGCCAGTATAGGGAAAAAAGTGGTTGACCTCAAAAGTAAATTGGAAATTTATAGAATCGCCACCTCGGGCTCGGTCAAAGTTCGGGGTGGTTTTTCTATATTATAAAACATTATCTGATAAACGTAAAAACGAATGTCAGCAATGCCAGAATGAACATTCCAAAAGCCATCAAATCTATCTTTCAATTTTCATTGTGGGTAAATTGTGAGGACAGCTTGCATTTCCACTCCGTCTATGGTATACTCCATATCGTTGCAAAGCCCATAAAAATAAGGTCTACAGGGCTTTCCGGCGGTCACCGCCGTAAAATGTGCCGAGTGTTCGAGACCTTCCACTCGTAAAACAAAACTAAAGGAGACAAATATGAAAAACAAAAACATTACTTTCATGACCCAGGCAGCCATGATCGCTGCTATCTACGTGGTGCTTACCTACGTATTTGCACCATTTTCTTTTGGAGAGATTCAGGTTCGTATCTCTGAAGCACTCACTATTCTTCCGGTATTTACTCCGGCCGCTATTCCAGGACTGTTTGTAGGATGTCTGATTGGCAATATCTTAGGTGGTGCAATTCTTCCGGATATCATCTTCGGAAGCATTGCAACTTTAATCGGAGCATTTTTCACTTATCAGCTCCGCGACAAGAACCAGTTTCTTGCACCGCTGCCGCCGATGCTTGCCAATACAATCATCGTTCCGTTCGTACTTCGCTACGGTTACGGAGTTGCACTGCCGATTCCATTCATGATGCTGACGGTCGGTGTTGGTGAAGTTCTATCCTGTGGTGTACTTGGTATGATCCTTTATTATGCACTGAAAAAATACAGAAACATTGTATTTAAACCAGCAAACGGAGAAAATGCATTTTAAATTTAAATTCTTTTCAGATATTGACGATAAAAATGGCTGCCATAAAGGCAGCCATTTTTTATCCAATAAACGTATTTCCGCTTCCCTGAGTCATCTGATCCATCTGCTCATAAGATGCACTTCTTCTTTCTCCGCTTTCCACGTCAATATAAGATACGGTTGTATCACTGTATCCGACCAGAATCACGGCCTGTCTGTTATCAAGCATGGCAATGATCGGTCTGTCCTGATTAATGATATACAGCAGTTCCTCTGTCGTACATCCGGTCAGATCAAGAAATGTTCCGCCATTGATATCTTTCATAATATCTGCAGATGCTTCGTTTGCTTTCAGACGATTTTGTATCGCCTCAACAATCTCCGTTTTTCCTTCTATGGAGTATTGGATATCCCGATTGCTGCGTTCCCATATATAAGACTGATCGGACGCAACGACCACTCCACTGAAACTGTCTGCAGCTCTTATTGCCTCTCCTGCAGTTGTATAGATTCCCTGCAGTTCCCCATTTCCATATACATAATATTTTTCCGTATTCTTCGTTTGCTCAAGTACAACTCGCTTTGGCTGTTCGAACAGAATCTGTTTGGGCTTGAGTACCTTGGGTTCTTTGTCTGAGATTCCCTCATTGTAAGTAAGCCTGATCTGACGCTGTTTCAAGTCTGTAGAGTATGTCTCAAGCACTATATTACTCTTGGTTTTCTCTTCGTTGTTCGTAATATAGTCCGGTGCGGTTTTTACATACATCGATCCGTCTTTGGATGCACGTTCAAGCGTGATCATATCTTCTCCAAACAGGGCATCCAGAATATAGATTCCGTCAGACTGATACTCTTTTATGACTTCTCCCTTCTGACTCTGAATCTCAATCTTATACATCGGAATCGTTGTCTCCCCGCTGATCGTCGTGCCCGCATCGTCAGTTCTGGCAATTCCATAGACAAAATCAGTCCTTACAAATCCCAGCGGACGAATTGTTTCGCCTTTTTCACAGGTCACAGAACGCTGTTTTCCGGTATCAAAATTCAGTACAATTACTTCAGACGCATTTTCCAGATCTCCATCTGCCTGGTAGGCGATTACTTTTCCGTCATCTGATATCACATACTGTTTCTCCGTCAGTCCTTCTGCCAGTATCTCTGTCTCTTCCATTTTGACATCATACTGATACAGAGTCCCTTCAGATACGAAATAAAGAACATTTCTTTCTTCATCATAATAGGTACTTCTTCCAAGCTCCCGGATTACACTTGCATATGATTCCCTGCTGGATATAAATGCCTTCTCTTCTACCGAGTTTTTTGCAATATCATAATAGTATACGGCAACTCCGACTTCTCCTTCATGTTCACCACGATTCATATATCCGGATACAACAAATGCAGTATTTCCTTCTTCATCCACTTTCAGCAGACGGATCTCATGATCAGAGACCATACTTCTCGCATCCGTATTTTCCGCATCGGCAAATCCGAACACCAGCGACAACTCATCCGATTCTTTGTTGTAATTCCAAAGTTCATCTGCTTCCACAAAAGACACGATCGTTCCGTCTTTATTTACCAGATACGGGATGTCTCTGGAGGCAATTCCAAGAAGAAGCCCTTTTTCACTGACTACAGTTTTTGTCGCATCAAAGATCTGATCCATTGTGCGGTCGTAACCCAGAAGATATGTCTTTTGCGCATCCTGCGCATAACGCACTTTGAAAAATTCCTTTACCTGATAAAGATCCGTTTCATTTTCCTCGCCTTTTCCGCGCACACGATATTCCAGCTGCACAGCCGCATAAGAACCATTCAGTTCCTTGATACTCCATCTTTCTCCGCCTTCTACCTGAGGCTCTAAGTCTCCCCATGTCACATGATCATAATCTGAATAAATCGTTACATGCTGAAGTGTCGCATTGTCGGCATCCTCGTTTGGCTCAATTGCTGTACCGATTCCTGTCCCTTCTGCCTTATCAAGTGCATTTTCATGAAAATCACTTATATAATTCAGACATTCAGAAAGATTTTTTCCGGTACCGTCCACGATTCTTGTATAAAAATAAACAGGCTGAGAATCCACTATATTCAGCTTAATCTCCAGAATCCGCTCCTCTTCCAGAAGACCTTCCTCTTCCAGGCTCAGAATCACACTCTTCTCCGGTTTTGTGATCTTATCATTTTTCAGTTCTTCCGCTCCATCCAGCGTATATACTCTGTAACGAATGCTGTTAATCTTATTGTCATATGCAAGAATATTGGCCTCCAGGCGCCCCTTTGTCACGGGTGTTATAACATCACGCACCGACGTGATCTCCATCTCCTCTGCATAACCGGACAGTGTATTAACCGTATATTCCCCGCATGAAAAGGTGATCTGCGGAAATGTCGCCGCTCCCATGTCTGCCGTCATATTATCATTTCCCCGATTGGTGAAATAACTGAAGACAATCACTGCAACCACAAATACAACCACCAGGATCCCTGCGTTTTTTATATGTCTTTTTATCTCCATCTATTCTCCCTCTTTGTGATCTAACAGACGCCCAAGCGTCGGTGACACATGCAGGCACTCCTCACATCTGCGGATTGCTGCCTCATTTTCCCCCTTTTTTCCGGTTCTGACTGCCCGTATCAGTATATTCTTCGGTGTATGTTCCATGTCAATAAACTCCAGAATCTGTGTGTCATCCCCCTCTCGCTCCAGATACTGAGCCCGAAGTCCGTCTGTTACCAATGCCGCCATACGCTCCTTTAGCAGACCATACCTGAATATCGGCGCAAGTACTTCATTTTCCATCTGCCTGTTCAATTCATGCTGGCAACAAGGCACAGATAAGATGACCTTTGCATTCCAGCCGACAGCTTTTGCAAGTGCATAATCCGTCGCCGTATCACATGCATGCAGAGTAACAACCATATCTACCGAATCAACGCCGGTATAATCTGCAATATTGCCCTCCAGAAACTTCAGCTTTTCATATCCGTACTTCTGACTCAGTTCATTGCAGTGACGGATCACATCCGTTTTCAGATCCAGCCCTATGATCCTGATATCATACTTCTTCAATTCATGCAGATAATAATACATGGCAAATGTAAGATATGACTTTCCGCAGCCAAAGTCCAGAATCGTCAGCTCTCTCCCTTTATCAAGCTGCGGAAGAATATCCTCAATAAACTCCAGGAAACGATTGATCTGTCGAAATTTGTCAAACTTCGACTGTACTACTTTTCCTTCCTCCGTCATGACACCAAGATCCTTAAGAAACGGAACCGGAACACCTTCTTCCAGCACATACCTCTTCTTCCGATTATGGCTCATATCAATCTCTTTTCTTTCGCACTGATTCTTACGGCTTTTTATGGTTACCTTCCCTTTTTTGCTGATCAGTACCGAGAAAGAAGCTTGTTTCGTTTCCATCTGCATCTGCTTCATGTTTTCCATATATTCCATAATAAGCTCTATTGCCTCTTCCGGCCCGACATTCTGATGGAATGCCTGATGATTCCGAAAAGATTCCAGTTGGAAAAACAGCTTATCCTTTTTCAACATCGGGCGAATCTTCACCCGTACCGTTCCCTCCTTCTGCCGTGGATTACTAAGCGTCGCAGATATAAATTCTATATTTAGATTGTCCTGTAATAAAATTCTCAATTCATTCATAACGCTATTATTGTAATGTTTTTTAGGGATGAACGCAAGTAGGGACAGGGGATTTTCAATTTGGGACGGAGGATTTTTAAAAATCCTCCGTCCCAAATTGAAAATCCCCTGTCCCTTTTTTAACTTTTCTGCAGTGGAAATGTGATGGTTACTTTAAACAAATCTCCATCCAGATACAGCTCGAAAGTTCCGCCCTGCATTTCTGTCAGTGACTGTGCAATGGATAATCCAAGTCCACTTCCCTCTGTACTTCTGGAAACATCTCCTCTTATAAATCGTTCTGTCAATTCATCCGCCGATATATTGAGTGACTGCTCGGATATATTTTTCAGGCTGAATACCGCATTTTCTTCTCTTATCTCAAGAGTCGCATAGACTCTTGTTCCTCGCATCGCGTATTTTGCCGCATTGTTATAAATATTGGATAATACTCTCCACAGTCTGCGTCCATCTGCACGAATGATGACATCTTGATCAGGCACTGATAGTACCTCCTGCAGATCTCTGGCGGTGAATTTCTCTTCAAATTCACCGCTGGTCTGCTGTATCATCTCAACCAGATTGATATTCATATATTCCAGAGTAATATTTCCGGAGCTTACTTTTGACGCTTCCACCACGTCCTCCGTCAGTGTTTTCAGCCGCTGCGATTTTTGTTCCAATACTTCTATATATCTCTGAATCTTCGGATCTTCAAAGTTTTCCTGCTTCAGTAATTCCACATAATTGATAATAGAGGTAAGCGGCGTCTTAATATCATGAGACACATTGGTGATCAGATCCGTCTTCAGTCGTTCACTTCTGATACTCTTTTCAACCGCCATGTCAAGTCCTTCTCCGATGGAATTCACCTTCTCAGCGATCATTCTCTGTTCGCGTTCCAGACCATTCAGTGGAATCTTGTAGTCTACTTCTCCTCCGGCGATCTTATTAATTCCTGTCTTAATCCGCTGTCTTCCAATAGCCTGTTTTATCAGATAGATAAAACAGGCCACCTCTACTCCCTGAATTCCCCAGAATATCAGAAAGTTCATCGCAAATGCAGAAGACCACTCATATATCAGATATAATGAAAATACCCAGATAAATCCACCGATAATGATAATCTTCCACACTTCGTGGATATGGTGAAAGATCTCCCGGATAAGATTCCCACACCATTTCAGTATACTGTTTTCCCACATGGTATGCGCTTTGATCCTTCTGATCAGACTCATATAACCGATCAGGAACATCGTACATGTATATCCTGCCAGCACTCCTACTTCGATAATATACGGAATAGAATTGTATACGTAATCCGGCTGGTACATATCATATCCCATATTACTGCCGGTCATATTCGAGAGATGCTGATTGAAGTAATTCAGATTCATGAAACATAAAACAACCGGTACGATCCAGCATCCGATCACTGTCACTGCCGCCAGTTCTGTCTTCCAACGATCAAACCAGTTCAGATGCAGTTCTTCATCCTTTCCATTTCTTCCTGCAGCTACCGTAAGCCACACCAGAACGATAAAGAACAATACAAGCGAAGTCGGTCCCAGAATCATTACGGCACCTGCACTTGCTCCGTATTTGCTGTACAACTGTGACTCTGTGTAAAATGGGTCCTTGATCGGATATGTCGTGTCTACTCCGACGGCATATATGAAGTTTTTCTCTTCATTTCCCGAATATTTTACTTCATCCCGCCATTCCTCAGCATCAATTCTTTTAAGATTGGTTTCAAACTCTGACAGTTCCGGCCTGATCACTGCATACTTTCCAAGACTGCGGATCTGATCCAGACTTTTTTCCAGCCGGTCATAATCCTGATAAGCTTTCCGATTCGTACATATCTGCTGCGTATCCAGATCCACATACAGATATACGAAATTGGTATCTCCTTCCTGATAAAAATTCGAAAGATCACTGTAGATACTCATCTCTTCATCTATCCGATAAATACTGTATCTAAGCATATCATACGCTTCATTCAGCCGTCCGTTCCAGAGTGGATCTTCATTGGCAACATCCAATACGCTTCTCCCGTCCACCGTCTGATATTCCTCTTCCAGCCAATTGCCGTCATAACTCCAGCAATCAATATACGCAATCTTTCCTTCTGCATCCTGAAGCCCCTTGAACGGAGTCTCCTCCATTCCATTTGCAAAGCTTCCGTTCTGAAGTCCGTCCAATATATCTTCTTCGGAGATTCCTCCTTCGTCACTTGCAATGACAAACCGAAGTTCCCCCTCGTCAACCAGGTTTCGAAGCTCACTGTAATAATAATACTGATAAGTATTATCAGGCTTTTTACATACAATGACCGGATCCCGTAGGATCTCTCCTGTATCATAAGAACTTTTCTCGCCATTCTGAACCCACTGATTTCCCCATTCTTCCAGATCCTGCAGGTAATATGACAGTCCACTGATATCCTCATCCATGATCTGAGATTTTTGATAATATTCCTGAATATCAACGATTTTTTTCGGGTTATACACCCCGTCCGTTTCAAACCGGTCTTTCATGGAGATTCCATTGATGATCTGATTACTGTTCGCCCTCAGTTGCTCATTAAAACTATTCGTATCCTCATATTTATCCGGGGTATTTCCTGTAAATATCTCACTTCTCAATGCGGGATAGATAACAAGCCACAGCACACTGATCGTCGCCGTTATCAAAAATATATGCTCCAGAACGATCAGGATTCCCTTTACAAAAGAAGTTTTATACCATTGTCGTTTCATACATACTCCCTTCCAAATGCTTCTATATCTTTTCTATCTTATATCCAACTCCCCACACTACTTTCAGATACCTTGGTTCCTTCGGATTAATCTCAATCTTCTCCCTGATATGTCTGATATGTACCGCTACCGTATTGTCTACCCCGATGGCATCCTCGTTCCAGATACTTTCGTAGATCTGATCAATTGAAAATACCTTGCCCTGATTCTTCACCAGTAACAACAGGATATTATACTCAATCGGAGTCAGTTTTACTTTTTCTCCATCTACCGTCACTTCCTTAAGATCGTCATTGATGGAAAGTCCTCCAACAGTATACACCGCCTCATCTTTCTGATTCACAGTACTTCCAAGCTGCGTATACCTTCTTAACTGCGACTTTACCCTGGCAACGAGTTCCAATGGGTTAAACGGCTTCGTCACATAATCATCCGCCCCGACATTCAGCCCCAGAATCTTATCGGCATCCTCCGATTTTGCTGACAGAATAATAATCGGCATATTATTTCTTTCCCGAATCTTCAAAGTCGCACGGATACCGTCCAGTCTTGGCATCATCACATCAATTACCAGAAGATCAACCTGCTCCGTTTTCAGTACCCGAAGAGCCTCTTCACCGTCATATGCCTTCAGCACCTGATATCCTTCCTGAGTCAGATATATTTCTATTGCTTCTACAATTTCCTTATCATCATCACATACTAAAATTGTGGACATTTTCATCACCTCCCTTATACTATACTAGAATAGCAGACATTTTTTAAGAGCAACTTCCTGAAATTCTTAAGATATTATGAAAAGACGACGAATTCTGTCGAAAAATGTTGAATAATTACGTATTATGTCAACGTTTCTTTCCTTTTGATTTTTTTATATATAATATAAACCTGTAAAGCATTTTATTTCTTTTGACAGAAAAATACTGCGCACCTTTTTATTATGTAAATTATATAAATTAGATAAATCAAATTTTTAAAAATTAACTAGAAAATCTTTTAGAAAGAAGTGGAAAATATATGAACGAAAAAGACATCGAACATTTGATAAGATCACTTGGAATCGGTGCAACCTATCGTGGCTATTGGTATCTGGCTTATGGAATCAGTCTCTGTTTGAAAGACGAGGATTATCTGCTCTTCGTCAGTAAATTGTTATATCCCGAAATTGCAAGATATTACTGCACAACCAGCTGCAGTGTTGAGAGAAATATACGCACCGTCATCAAAGTCTGCTGGGAAAGGGGCAACCGGAAGCTCCTTCAGGAAATCGCCCTTCACCCCATGCCGATCCGACCAACCTCCAGCGAGTTTTTTGATATACTGACTGCACATCTGAAACAAAACGATAATTCAAAATTAGTTGTTTAGGTATTATTATTAACTTCTTAAGTGGTTCTTAAGATTTTTTCTTTTTCTTTTATAGTTTTAACATACTTTAGACATATTTACCTTATATACTAATAGACAGATAGTTGATGAACAATCAATTATCTCCCCCCTCATAAAGTAAAACGCCGGAATAGCCGGTGTACACTTTACTCTCATTCCTTTAGATAACTATAACAACAACGAAAACACCTCCGTCGGAGGTGTTTTTGCTGTCTGTAATTCTATAACGATTTTAATTTACGAGTCTTTTGACGACATGCCCATGTTATGATAGAATATAACAGGAAAACTCATAATTATACATACCCCTCTTGAAAGGAGATTTACATATGGATTCCCTTGATTATCAGATATTAAAATATCTAAAAAATAATGCACGACAGAAAGCTTCCGAGATCAGCAAAGCAATACATCTGTCAGTATCTACCGTAATTGACCGGATTCATAAAATGGAAGATTCCGGTATTATACAGTCCTATACTGTCATAACCGATGACGCCCGAATCGGAAACGATGTCACTGCGTTAATGGAAATATCACTGGAACATCCAAAATATAATGATGCGTTTGTGGAAAACATACAGCAGCATCCAAATGTTATCTCTTGCTATTACCTGACCGGGGAATATGATTACATGATAAAAATCACCTGTCGCTCTTCCAAACATCTGGAAAGTATACACCGGTGGGTGAAAAATCAGCCCGGGGTCTGTGTGACACGTACACATTTTGTGCTTCGGACAGAGAAAAACACATTTTCCTCCCTGCCATATGTGGATAACGAATAAAAAATGTGGAAAAAAAGGGACGGGGAATTTTTAAAAATCCTCCGTCCCTTTTTAACTTTTTAATTCGTTGCTTCCAGAAGTTCTGTTACCACTTCTTTTCGTATCTTTTCCAGTATCTCCGGATTTCTTCCTCCTACCGCTTTCCCATCAATCTCTTTTACCGGCAGGCACGGATTACTTGAGCTGGACACAATGATCTCTTCTGCCTGAAACAGATCATCCAGTGTATAAGGCGTTTCATTCACTGCAATCCCCAACTTCTTACAGGCTTTGATCAGATGTGCTCTGGCGATTCCCGGAAGGATCAGATTATCGGCAGGTGCTGTCACAAATTTCCCGTCTCTGATAATGTGTATGTTGCTGTGTGCACACTCTGTCACACGCCCACCCGGTCTGTAAAATACCGACTCCTGAGCCCCCGCTTTTCTGGCTCTCTCAGATGCAACACAGGACGGGATCAGGTTCAGTGTTTTTATATTGCAATGAAAAAAACGGGTATCTTCTGTTGTGATCAGCCTGATTGGTTCAAGTCCTTCATCTATCCCGGAAGGTTTCAAAGTAATCCATAGATTTCCGGGTCCTTCTGTGTATACATGATTACGCATTCCCGTACCTCTGGTTACCTGATAATACACAAACAGATCTCCGGTATCCATTTTTTGCACCATCTCCTGCAGCAGATCTTTTAACTCTTCCTTTGTCACAGGCATCTGGATATCCAGAAGCGCTGCACTGTTAAAAAACCGGTCTATGTGTTCATCCACAGCAAAGATCTTATAGTTTCTCGCCGGTCCTGCATCATAGACTCCGTCTCCAAACCAGCAGCAGCGGTCATTCATAGGAATGACCATATTTTCAATTTCATCGTACTTTCCATTGTAATAGCCCAGTGTTTTCATATTCTTTCCTTATTGCACTCTTTCAAAACTGTATAATTATTCTACATATTCCTTTGTCTCGATCCATCTGAGTATATCATGATATACCTTTTCCCGGTCAACTTCATTCAGAATCTCGTGCCGGTCGCCCTGATACAGATGGATGGACACATTATGTATTCCGGCTGACTTATACTTTTCATAAACCTTTGTTACGCTCTTTCCGAACGCGCCTACCGGATCGTCCTTACCGGAAACAAACAGAATCGGCAGATCCTTTGGAATTCGTTCCAGACTTTCTTTTTTCGTCAGAACTTTCATTCCCTCGAACATCTGATAATAAGCTCCCAGCGTAAACATGTAAGAGCACAGCGGATCTTCCACATACTTCTGTCTTTTTTCCCGGTCTGACGTAATCCAGTCTTTTGTAGTCTCTGACGGCTCAAATCTTTTGTTATAACTTCCAAAGCTCAGATTATCTACAAACCGGCTGCGGTGTTTCCAGCCTTTAAAAGCCGCAATCACTCTGCACACGAGCTGCCCGGCATTCAGAATCAATGCGCTCTGATATCCGGTTCCCATAATAACGGCACCGTCAAGCCCCTTTCCATACATGGTCAGATACTCTCTCAACAGGAAGGATCCCATACTGTGTCCCAACATATAGTACGGTGCATCCGGATATTTTTTCATTGTCATCTCACGCAGCTTTTGTATATCGCCGATCACGTACTGATTTCCCCTGGTTTCATCAAAATATCCCAGTTCTTCCTCACTTTGAATTGATTTTCCGTGTCCCAGATGATCGTGTCCGGTCACATAGTATCCGTTTTCAGACATATATTCTGCAAATTCATGGTATCTGTCGATATACTCCACCATCCCATGACAAATCTGGAGCACACCCTTTATCTTACCTTCCGGAACCCACTCAATCGCATGGATCTGTGTCTTTCCATCCCGGGAAGGATAGTAAAATTCCTGTTTCATTATCTGTCTTCCATTCTAATATATTCTTTGTGTTCTGCCAGTGACTTATAAGCCGGACGAATAATCTTATCAACATTCTTCAGCTCTTCCAGTCTGTGCGCGCTCCATCCGACAATGCGGGCAGCGGCAAAAATCGGCGTATACAATGCCGGCGGCAGATCCAGCATCCGATATACCAGTCCGCTGTAGAAATCAACGTTTGCATTTACCCCTTTATAGATCTTGCGTTTTTCGGCAATCACTTCCGGAGCCATGCGTTCCACTTTCTCATAAAGAGCATACACCTTTTCGCACTTCTTTTCTTTCGCCAGCTGTTTCACAAATCCCTTGAAAATATCTGCTCTTGGATCTGATATGGAATAAATAGCATGTCCCATGCCATAGATCAGTCCTTTCTGGTCAAATGCTTTCTTGTCCAGAAGGTCATACAGATACTGGCGGACTTCATCATCGTCCTCCCAGTCTTTTACATTTTCCATCATATCGTCAAACATCTGCGTTACTTTAATGTTGGCTCCACCATGCTTTGGTCCCTTTAATGATGACATGGCTGCGACAATCGCTGAATACGTATCCGTTCCTGAGGATGTAACCACATGTGTTGTAAACGTTGAATTATTTCCACCGCCATGATCCATATGGAGCACAAGCGCCATATCCAGAATCTTTGCTTCCAGCTTCGTATATTTCTTATTCTCTCTTAACATCATAAGAATATTTTCTGCTGTAGACAATTCCGGTGACGGTGCGTAGATATAGAGATCCTCTCCCATTCGATAATTATAGGCATGATATCCATATACCATCAACATCGGGAACTGACTGATCAGATTCAGGCACTGGCGCAGTACATTCGGAATAGAAGTATCATCTGCCTTTGCATCATAAGTATACAGACTCAGAATCGATCTGGAAAGACTGTTCATCATATCTTTGCTCGGCGCCTTCATAATTACATCCCTTACAAAGGTCGGCGGAAGCGTTCTCCTCTCCACAAGAGTATCATGAAACATCTGCAGCTCTTTTGCATTCGGAAGTTCTCCAAACAACAGCAAATATGCAATTTCTTCAAATCCATAATGCTTATCTTTCAAAAATCCCTTTACCAGATCTTTGATGTTATATCCACGGTAGTAAAGATTTCCTGCGCATGGCACTTCTTTCCCATTTACAATCTTTTTGGCACACACATCCGAGATATTGGTAAGACCTGCAAGAACACCCTTTCCATTTAAATCTCTAAGACCTCTTTTTACATCATATCTGGTATACAGATCCTTATCAATTGCATTGTTACTTTCACACAGCTGTGCAAAATGTTCAATCTCCGGTGTCACCTCAAATAATGCCTGCTCACCTTTCTTCACCATCGTCATCATCCTTTCTGTTCTTATATTATCTACATATCATTGCTCCTGACCTCTTCATCCCTTTCAGATTATATGGATCCGGAAATTCACAATCCCTCATATTGTATCATTCCCGGATATATCACAGCTATGAAAGCCCGCATAAGCGGTTGCTCAAAGCTGCAAATTCTTCCAGCGTAAGTGCCTCACCACGGACACTTGCTCCCTTTCCGAGTGATTGAATCGCTTCTTCGATCTCCTCTCGGGAATATTTTAATTTATCAGAATTTTTCAGACCATTTGCCAGAGTCTTTCTTCTCTGATTAAAAGATGCCCTGATAATGTCAAACATCAGTTTCTCATCTTTTACCTCCACCGGCGGCTGCTTATGACAGGTAAGCCGGATGACCGCCGAGCCCACACGGGGTCTTGGCATAAAACAATTCGGCGGTACATTTGCCACAATATAGGGTTCGGCATAATACTGTACAGCCAGAGACAGTGCCCCATAATCTTTACTGCCCGGACCTGTCTGCATCCGGTCGGCAACTTCTTTCTGTACCATAACCGTGATACTCTCCATTGGTACATGATTCTCAAAAAGTCCCATGATAATCGGTGTTGTAATATAGTATGGAAGATTCGCCACCACTTTAATCGGGCGTCCCTGATTTTCATCATCTGCGAGTCTTCGAATATCCAGCTTCAGTACGTCTTCATTAATAATCGTTACATTATCATATTCACTCAGAGTGTCCTCAAGGATCGGAATCAGATTTTTATCAATCTCAACAGCAGTCACCTTGCCTGCTGCCTCAGCAAGATACTGTGTCATCGTTCCGATTCCCGGTCCGATTTCCAGTACCATATCATCCTTTGTAATTCCTGCAGCACGGATAATCTTATCCAATACATGCGTATCAATCAAAAAATTCTGCCCGAACTTCTTCTGAAATGAAAAATTATACTTCTGCAAAACTGCAATTGTATTCTGCGGATTTCCCAATGTTGGTGTACCCATACGCCCACTCCCTGCTTATGTGTATATTTCTCTACATTATACAATAATTCCTAATATTATGATATACAAAAAAAATAAAATAAGAATTAAGAAAGTGTGAACGTTAAAAAAGGGACGGGGAATTTTTAAAAATCCTCCGTCCCTTTTTTACTTTACGAAAGTGTTTTCCACTCATATACATCTCGCCTCAGTTGCTTCAAAAGCGGCAGCTGTTCACGGATTTTTTCTACTTTATCCAGGTCTATCTCTGTGAGTACTACGTGTTCTTTTTCATCCATCTGCGTTACAACGTTTCCCCATGGATCTGTAACGATCGAATGTCCCCAAGAGTGATAACTTGCCCGTTCATCCCGTGCCGGAGCGGTGCCGACTGCGTATACCTGATTATCAACTGCCCTCTGACGAAACAGCAGTTCCCAGTGTGCCGGACCTGTTGTCATATTAAATGCTCCCGGCACCAGTATGATCTTCGCCCCCTGCTCCACCATCAGCCGTGACAGTTCCGGAAAACGGAAATCATAACAGATGCATATACCCATTTTACAGAATTCTGTCTCGAATACCGTCACCTGGTTTCCGGGTGACAATGTATCTGATTCTTTAAAATACTGTCCTTCCACATCGATATCAAAAAGATGCATTTTCCGATGTTTTGCAATCTGCTGTCCGGTACGATCAAAGACATATGCCGTATTATAGACATGTCCTTCTTCATCTACTTCCGGCATGCTCCCTGCTGACAGATAGATCCTGTGCCTGGCCGCAAGAGACGCACATCTTTCCCAGGATATCCCGCCTTCTTTTTCTGCATACACCGGGAAACTGGTTGTGACATACGGACAATTGAACATCTCCGGAACAACTGCAAGGTCTGCTTCTTCTACTTCTCTGCTTTTCATCAGCTCTTCCAGATGCAGCAGATTCGCTTCCTTATCTTCACTGACATTCATCTGAATATTTGCAATCTTCACCTTTTTCATAGACGATACATCTTTCTCGCATTTTCTTCGGTCTGCGCCACCACTTCCTCATATGTGACACCCTTGATTTCGGCAATTGTTTCTGCCACATACCGGATATACGCAGAATGATTGCGCTTTCCCCGGTATGGTTCCGGTGCAAGATACGGACAGTCCGTCTCCAGAACGATAGATTCCAATGGAATCTCTGCAACCGTCTCTTTCAACTTCCGGCCATTTTTAAATGTCACCACACCGCCAACGCCGATGTAGAACCCCATCTTTACATATTCCTGTGCCATTTCCCTGGAATACGAATAGCAGTGGATCACTCCATTCAGTCCCTCTGCATGCGCTTTCATAATCTCCATCGTATCCGCTGCGGCATCCCGGCTGTGAATCAGAACCGGGAGATCCAGCTCTCTTGCAAGCTCCAGCTGACGGATGAACCATTTCTTCTGCAGGTCATGAGACTCATTATCCCAATAATAATCAAGACCAATCTCTCCCACCGCAATCACCTTATCACGGGAAAAGAGTTCTTTCATCTTTGCAAATGTCTCTTCATTCAGACTGCCCACATGATCCGGATGTATCCCGACAGCTGCATACATGAACGGATACTTCTGTACCATATTGGTCACCCGTTCACAGGAGGCATAGGAGGCACACACATTTACAATGGTTCCCACTCCCTGTTCTTCCATCGAACACAGCAGCTCTTCGCGATCCTCATTAAATTGTTCACTGTCATAATGTGCATGTGTATCAAAAATCATCTTTATAACATCTCTTTTCTCAGCTGTTCCGGTGTCTTCATTGACAACATTGCCGGCGCAATATCAAAGACACTTCTTGCTCCGCTCTCTCCTGCTTTAGACAGCTTGTAAGCAGCTCTCGCATAGCAGATCAGTACACTGGCCGTAAACTCCGGATTAGAATCCAGCTTCAGAGAATACTCAATGACATGCTTATTTCCATCCGTTCCTGTCTCTCCGCTTCGAATTACGAATCCTCCGTGCGGCATCTTGCTGTGCTTTTCCTTCAGCTCTTCTTCTGTAATAAATGTTACCGTTGTATCATACTCATCGAAATAATTCGGCATCGTCTTGATTGCTTCCTCAATTGCCTGAAGATCCGCACCTTCCTCCGGTACCACATAGCATTCACGCAGATGCTTCTCTCTTGTGGTAAGTGTCGGTTCACTTCCGCTTCTTACACGATCAACTGCTTCCTCGATCGGTACCGTATACTGAATTCCGTTCTTCACGCCATCCACACGGCGAATTGCATCCGAATGTCCCTGACTGACACCCTTGCCCCAGAATGTATAAGTACTTCCCTGTACCAGGATCGACTCTGCATACAGACGATTCAGTGAAAACATTCCCGGATCCCAGCCCACAGAGATAATGCTGACATTGCCGCCGTTTCCTGCTGCCTGATCCATATCAGCAAAATACTCCGGAATCTTCGCATGTGTATCAAAACTGTCAATCGTATTGAAATTCGCAGCAATCTTCGGCCCCATAACCGGAAGGTCTGTTGCAGATCCACCGCACAATACCATGACATCGATCTCATCTTTCATGGCTGCCATCTCATCAAAATGCTTTACCGGTACTCCATCCGTAGCGATCGCAACAGATGCAGGATCCCTTCTGGTAAATACTGCTGCCAGTTCCATATCTTCATTGCGGGCAATGGCTTTCTCCACGCCGCGTCCTATATTTCCATATCCAACAATTCCAATTCTTATTTTTCCCATAAATATAACCTCTCCTTGCTCTTTCGCTTTATTTTATCAAAGAGATTATAACACAGATACATTTTTTGTCGCAACCATATCAATTCCGGTGCCCGCAATATTTGTGGCAACTACATCCCCAATCTTTACCGGAGCTTCCACTGTTACCTTTTTTATCTCCTCCATACAATCCCATATCCGGTCTTTTGGAATGCCGCTTTCTGTTTTCACAGACACAACCGCCTGTGTTCCATGATGTACTCTCACAGTTGTAGTTATGATCCGGGTCGGATTCGTAACCTCCTTCCTTGCATATGCATCCCCTCTGTTACACGTATTTCCGGAAACACGAATCACTTCTCCTGCTTCCATCTCTATTTTCAGCTGACACCCCATCGGACAGCCGATGCAGATCAGTTCCTGTACTGTCATCTTCTTACGCCTCCTCTATCCGGATTGTAATCTCCTGTACACCCGGATATTCTTCCACTATCTTTTTCTCCAGAACGATGCTTTCCATCTCTCCCGGAGCCATAACGGGACGTTTTTTACAGAGTATGGGGTCTCCGTTGATAGCAACCCTGATTCTGCAATTCCGGTAAGGTTTTCCCACACGAAAACGTACAATAACCTGATCCGCCATTGTATCCGGATGAAGCATCTGCGGAACCGTATAACGGACGCCCGCCGCCGGAACGATCCGGATCATTCTGCCTTCTGTACCTGGGTGTTCCCGTTTCACATACGTCGCTGCACACACTCCTGCACGCTCTGCCTCTTCCGATACAAAATCCACCAAATCATGTACATGCAGCACATTTCCACAGGCAAAGATTCCGGGAATACTGGTCTGCAGGCTGTCATCAACCACAGGCCCCCTTGTCACCCGGTCCAGCTGCACTCCACTTTCTGCAGACAGCTCATTTTCCGGAATCAATCCCACAGACAGAAGAAGCGTATCACAGGAAATATATTCTTCTGTTCCCGGAATCGGTTTTCCCTTTTCATCCACACGGGCAAGTGTTACTCCTTCCACCCTCTCTTTTCCCCTGATATCCACAACCGTATGACTCAGCTTCAGCGGAATCCCATAATCCTCCAGGCACTGAACAATATTTCTCTTTAATCCTCCGGAATACGGCATCAACTCTGCCACCACTTTCACTTTTGCTCCTTCAAGCGTCATTCGTCTCGCCATGATCAGACCGATATCCCCGGATCCCAGAATCACAACCTCCCGTCCCGGCATATAGCCTTCCATATTGACCAGCCGCTGCGCTGTTCCTGCCGAAAAAATACCTGCCGGACGATATCCCGGAATATTCAGTGCCCCTCTAGAGCGCTCTCTGCATCCCATCGCGAGGATTACAGCTTGTGCCTGGATCTCAAACAATCCATCCTGACGATTCATGGCAATGATCCTTTTATCTCTTTGAATATGCATGACCATCGTATTTAATTTATACTCTATCTTCAGTTCTTCCACCTGACGGATAAACCGTTCTGCATACTCTGGTCCTGTCAGCTCTTCTTTAAATGTGTGCAGACCAAACCCATTATGAATACACTGGTTCAGAATACCGCCCAGCTCCCTGTCCCTCTCCAGAATGAGAACGTCACGAATCCCACTTTTTCTGGCCGCTGCCGCAGCTGCAAGTCCGGCGGGACCGCCTCCGATCACAACAACCTCATATGCTTTCATCTTCCCGCCTCCTTGTCCTCTTTTGCTTCTTCCGGCTCCCTATGTTCTGCCTCATACTGCCAAGTGTCACCAGTAAGTACCCTGGAAGTCCCTCCGGATTTCGTAAGCTTTTCCTGATCTACATGAAGCTCTCTTGCAAGTATTTCCATGACTCTTGGCACACAAAAACCGGACTGACATCTTCCCATACCTGCTCTGGTTCTTCTCTTTATCCCATCCAGAGACTTTGCACCAATCGGCCTGTGAATCGCATCCAGAATCTCCCCTTCCGTGATCATCTCACAGCGACAGATAATCGTTCCATATGCAGGCTCTCTCTGAATCAGCGCATTCCATTCCTTCTGCGACAATGTTCCCGGACTCAGAATCCCCTTTCTTCTGCCATCAAATTCCGGATTCTCCTTTAATCCCAGCTTCTCTTTTACAAGCTGTGCCATATGGACACCGATTGCCGGTGCACTGGTAAGTCCCGGGGATTCAATTCCTGCACAGTCGAAAAATCCCGGGGCATCCGAAGCCTCTTCCAGTATAAAATCCCCGCCTGCTTCATGTGCACGCAGCCCTGCAAAGGAAGTGATCACCTCCCGCATCGGAAGATCACGCACATTTCTTCCGGCCTTCTCAGAAAGATCCGCAATCCCTTCTCCCGTCGTATCCACTCCTTCTTTGTCATCCACATCCACTGATGTTGGACCTACCAGAAGATTCCCGTGTATCGTGGGCGTAACCAGTACTCCCTTTCCATACCTGCCCGGAAGCGAGAATATCGTTCTTGACACATGACCTTCTGCACTTTTATCCAGCAGGCAGTATTCTCCCTTTCTCGGTGTGATCGACAGCTTCTTTTCACTGACCATGTTATGAAGCACATCCGCATAGACTCCCGCTGCATTCACCACACACCTGGTCTGATATTCTCCGGCACCTGTCTGAATCGTATATCCGCCACTTCCTTCATTCGTTCCCTTACGGATTCCTGTCACCTCTGTATCAAAAAAGAATTGAACTCCATTCCTGTCTGCATTTTCCGCAAGCGCAATATTCATCGAAAATGGACACACGAGTCCGGCTGTCGGTGCATACAACGCCCCACACACTTCTTCTGAAAGATTCGGCTCCAACGCAAGAGCCTCTTTCCCGGACAACATCTGCATATCCGGCACACCATTCACAATTCCCCGGTCATATAATTCCTGAAGCTTCGGCATCTCTTCTTCCCGCGTACAGACGACCAGCGATCCCTTTCGCATAAACGGAAAATCCAGTTCCTCTGCAAGAGGTCCCATTAATGCATTTCCCAGAAGATTCATCTTTGCCTTCATCGTTCCCGGTTTCGCATCGTATCCGGCATGGACAATGCCACTGTTTGCTTTGGAAGTTCCACAGCAGACATCCTCCGCTCGTTCCAGAACACAGATATCTGCCTGATAACGGGATAATTCTCTTGCCACTGCTGCCCCCGTCACGCCGGCTCCGATAATAATCACATCATACATCATCATCCCTCCTGCTCTTTACATTTCACCGCTCTGAAAAGTCGATGACCAGTTCTCCTCCATAGATTCCTACCGGCACCCGGTTCATCGCCGGATCCACATAAGTACTGGTTTCATTCAGATATACTGCAAACGGGGATATAAAGACTTCACAATCTCCCTGCTTTTCTTTTACATACCTGTAAAATTCAAAATTTAAAAAATTCAGGATTCTCTGGTGAGTCGTTGTCGGGGTCGCCATCCAATATATCTTACCGTCAATCAGTTCCGCCCTCTCATTCTCCGGCAGAGCTTCTATATCCCTGATCGTATGGCCCGTCTCTTCTTTCTTCATCACCATGTTACCTCCGATTACATACCGCTCATCTGTTTCTGCTTTCATTATAGCATCTCCTCCCTTTTCTGTGAATGACTGGTTTTCTGTTCTCATTTTCACAAACATGAATCATAACGGCTGAAATGCCATTGAAAATAGAAAAAGGATTGCCGCCACAAATGGACAACAATCCTTTTTCGTCTCATATGATATTTATCTGAACCGCAATCCTCTAGCAGATCTCAGCTCCTGACGGCATCTCTTTTTCCGGCGTCATCAGTGCAAGATTGCCCTCTGCATCCTCTGCACACAGAAGCATTCCCTCAGACAGCACACCTGCCAGCTTCGCAGGTTTCAGATTCACAAGAACCATAACCTTCTTGCCGACCATCTCTTCCGGTGTATAGTGTGCTTTGATACCAGATACAATCTGTTTTACCTGACTTCCAACCTTTACCTGAGAACACAGAAGTTTTTTGGATTTTTTCACAGCTTCGCAGGCAATGATCTCACCTACCTGGAACTGCATTTTTCCAAACTCCTCAAATGTAATCTCCGGTTTTGCCTCGATGTCGATCACTTCTTCTTCCTCTTCCGTTGCTTCTTCTGCTACCGGCGGATGAAGTTCCTCTACCTTTTTCATCACTTCATTGATATCCAGTCTTGCAAACAGGATCTCCGGCTTATCCGTAACCTTTCCATCTCCGAGCTGTGCGAGGATCTTTTCAGATGTCTCCGGCATGAAGGATTCCAGAATTCTTGCTCCCGCCTTGATACTCTCAATCAGATTGTAAAGTACGGTCTCCAGACGGTCTCTCTTAGCCTCGTCCTTTGCAAGTGCCCATGGCATCGTCTCATCAATGTACTTGTTGCAGCGTTTGAAGAGGTTGAAGATCTCGGTAATCGCATCTGCCACACGCAGATCCTCCATTTTTGCATCTGCCTTCTTCGGCATATTTTCCGTAACAGCCTTCAGATCTGCATCTACAGCCTTCTCTTCCTCCGTATCAGCAACACCTTTATCTGTTACCACGCCTCCAAAATACTTATTGGTCATGGAAATCGTTCTGTTTACCAGATTTCCCAATGTATTTGCAAGGTCAGAGTTCATACGCTCAACCATCAGTTCCCAGGAAATCACACCATCATTTTCAAACGGCATCTCGTGAAGCACGAAATAACGCACTGCATCCACACCAAAGAAATCTACCAGCTCATCAGCATACAGTACATTGCCCTTGGATTTACTCATCTTGCCGTCACCCTGCAGCAGCCACGGATGTCCGAACACCTGCTTCGGAAGCGGAAGATCCAGTGCCATCAGGAAGATCGGCCAGTAAATTGTATGGAAACGGATAATGTCTTTTCCGATCAGGTGCAGATCTGCCGGCCAGTTCTTCTTAAACTGCTCAGTGCTGTCTCCGTCACAGTCATATCCGATTCCGGTAATGTAGTTGGTCAGCGCATCCAGCCATACATAAACTACATGCTTCGGATCAAAATCTACCGGAATTCCCCATTTGAATGAAGTTCTGGATACACACAGATCCTGGAGTCCCGGAAGCAGGAAGTTATTCATCATCTCATTTTTACGGGATACCGGCTGAATAAATTCCGGATGTGTATTGATATGCTCGATCAGACGATCTGCATATTTGCTCATTCTGAAGAAATATGCTTCTTCCTTTGCCGGCTTTACTTCACGTCCGCAGTCCGGACATTTGCCGTCTACCAGCTGAGATTCTGTCCAGAAAGATTCACAAGGTGTACAGTAAAGTCCCTCATAAGATCCTTTGTATATGTCTCCCTGATCGTATAATTTCTTAAAGATCTTCTGTACCTGTTTCTCATGATCTTCATCCGTAGTACGGATAAATTTATCATAAGAAGTATTCATCAGATCCCATATTCTCTTAATCTCCCCTGCAACGTCATCTACAAATTCCTTCGGCGTCACGCCTGCATCTGCAGCTTTTAATTCGATCTTCTGTCCATGCTCGTCAGTTCCTGTCTGGAAAAATACATCATACCCCTGACTTCTCTTATATCTCGCGATCGCATCTGCAAGCACGATCTCATACGTATTACCGATGTGCGGCTTTCCTGATGTATAGGCAATCGCCGTTGTAATATAATACTTTGGTTTCTCCATGTTTTCCCTCTCCTTTGTTGTAAATGATAAAAAAACGTCTCCTTTGATTCTCCCATTCCAACCTGGAAAAATCAAAGAAGACGAGTTATCCCGTGTTACCACTTCTGTTCACCTTCCGCCTCACAGCAGAAAGCCTTATCGAGTGTCGCATCAACACCCGCCGCTGTAAAGGGCGGTTCCCTTCGCAAACTAACGAAATCCCGGAGTACAAATGCATTATCGCTCACCCTGGTCTTCGCTCATCCACGCCGCTTGGAAGCCATCTTCTGTCACATTCCATTCATCCCTCTCAGCAATGGTTCTGCAAATTCTATGCTTTTCAGATTCCTGAACCTTCCGGGAATTCTCTGTAAAACTTCCTGTCACATACTCTCTTCGTCACTGCGTTTACATATTCATTCGTAATAAGAATCGTAGCATAATCTCATGGGACATGTCAAGATACGTCTCTGAAAATTCCCTATTCCGGGTGTATAGGTGTCAATGATTGGTAACACTTCACCCCCAAGATAATGTCAAGGGAAAGGTGGAGATTCTCGAAGAGAATACTACCTGACCTTGACATTATCCTTCATGATATACTGGTTCACG